>NZ_RCOD01000048.1:0-213429 GCF_004307505.1 Pseudomonas sp. Sample_11 | reverse complement strand
ACCCCAATTGCGAAAGCAGTTGGGGTTTTGTTTTGCCTGCGAGAAAGTTTTCAGCGCTACGGCGAACAAAATTGCACAGTTATTTTCGAAACAGAACACTAGAATAGCCCCATCTTTATCGGAGCCAGAGCCTGTATGTCAGAATCGGTTGACGCCCCCGGGCTGTCAGATTTACCGCTGGAAGACTTGATAGCCTGCCACGAGTGCGACCTGCTAATGCGCAAGCCGACACTTGCCCATGGTGAGAAAGCGCTCTGCCCGCGTTGTGGTTATGAGTTGTACGCCCATCGCCATAACGTGGTGCAGCGCAGCCTCGCCCTGGTGATTGCCGCGTTATTACTTTACGTACCGGCAAACTTTTTACCCATCATGCAACTCAATATCCTCGGGCAATCTTCGCAGGATACGGTCTGGAGTGGCGTGGTCGGTCTGTTCAATACCGACATGCAAGGAGTGTCGATTGTCGTCTTCCTTTGCAGCATGGCCATACCGTTACTCAAGTTGTTGTGCCAGCTGTTTGTCCTACTGACGATCCGCTTCAATGTCGGCCGTAGTTATGGCTTGTTGCTCTATCGTATTTACCACCACCTCAGAGACTGGGGCATGCTCGAGGTCTACCTTATGGGCGTCCTCGTCGCGATCGTGAAGCTGGCGGATATGGCAGCAATCACCGTCGGCCTAGGGCTGGCATGTTTCATTGGCTTGTTGTTGGTACAAGTCTGGCTGGAGGTGGTGATGTCACCGCATCAGATCTGGCAGGCATTATCAGGAGAGGATGCCCATGCGGGCGATTGATGCGGGCATTCTGGTGTGCACCGAATGCCACGAACTGAACAAGCAGGAAGCTGACGTCGATGAGCAAAGCTGTACCCGCTGCGGCGCGCAGGTTCACGCTCGCCGCCCCAACAGCCTGACCCGTACCTGGGCGCTGTTGATCACGGCAGCCATTATCTATATTCCGGCCAACGTCTTGCCAATCATGACGGTCAGCTCCCTGGGCCAGGGTGAACCGAGCACCATCATGTCCGGCGTGATTGAACTGGTGCAGCACGGCATGATTCCAATCGCGAGCGTGGTGTTCATCGCCAGCATTCTGGTGCCCACGTTCAAGCTGGTCGGCATCGCGTTGTTGCTGTTTTCAGTGCAGCGCCGGCAGCCATTGTCGGCCCGTCAGCGCATCTGGATGTACCGATTCATCGAATTCATCGGCCGCTGGTCGATGCTCGATATTTTCGTGATCGCCATTCTCGTGGCGGTCGTTAACTTCGGCCGTATAGCCAGTGTCGAAGCCAATTTGGGCGCCGTCGCCTTTGCCTCTGTGGTGATTCTGACGATGCTCGCCGCAGTAACTTTCGATCCCCGACTGATTTGGGATAACACGGAGTCGGACGACGACCATGACTGATTTGCCTGTAGCGAAAACCCGACCGGCTTCGAACTGGTCGGCCATTTGGGTGCTGCCTCTGATCGCTTTGATCATCGGCGGCTGGCTCGGCTGGCGTGCTTATTCCGAGACCGGTATCGAAATTCAGGTGCGCTTCGAAAGCGGCGAAGGCATCCAGGCCAACAAGACCGAAGTGGTCTATAAAGGCATGCCGGTCGGCAAGGTCAAGACGCTCAAGCTCGACGATGAAGGCAACTCCAAAGGAGTGATCGCCACTATCGAAATGAACAAGGACGTCGAGCAATACCTGAAGACCAGCACGCGGTTCTGGCTGGTCAAACCGAGCGTGACCCTGGCCGGTATCACTGGTCTGGAAACGCTGGTCTCGGGTAACTATGTTGCGATCAGTCCCGGTGAAGGCGAGCCCGTGCGCAAGTTCAAGGCACTCGCCGAGGAACCGCCGCTGTCCGACGCCAAGCCCGGTCTGCACCTGACCATCAAGGCCGATCGCCTCGGCTCGCTGAATCGCGGCAGCCCGGTGTTCTACAAGCAGATCAAGGTCGGTCAGGTCAAAAGCTACGTGCTTTCCGAGGATCAGAGCACCGTTGAACTGAAGGTGTTCATCGAGCCGACCTACGCGAAACTGGTGCGCAAACACACACGTTTCTGGAACGCCAGCGGCATCAGCATCGACGCTAACCTGTCCGGCGTGAAAGTGCGCAGCGAATCCCTGGCCAGCATCGTCGCCGGTGGTATCGCCTTCGCCACGCCGGAGAATCGCAAGGACAGCCCAGCGACCGATCCGAGCCTGCCATTCCGTCTCTATGAAGACTTCGACGCTGCCGCTGCCGGCATTCGCGTGAAGGTCAAACTCAGCGATTTCGAGGGCCTGCAAGCCGGTCGAACGCCGGTGATGTACAAAGGCATTCAGGTCGGCAACCTGAAAGCGTTGAAGGTCGATCCGGACCTGAACAGCGCCACCGCCGAACTGACCCTTGATCCATTGGCTGAAGACTATCTGGTTGAGGGCACGCAGTTCTGGGTGGTCAAACCGTCGATATCCCTGGCGGGTATTACCGGGCTGGAAGCGCTGGTGAAAGGTAATTACATCGCCGTGCGCCCGGGCGATAAAGGCGCCGCGCCGAAACGCGAGTTCGAAGCGCGACCGAAAGCTCCGCCGCTGGATCTGCGTTCGCCGGGCCTGCATCTGGTGTTGTTTACCGATTCGCTGGGTTCGATCGATGTCGGCAGTCCGATTCTGTACAAGCAGGTCAAGGTCGGTTCGGTGCAGAGCTACCAGTTCTCCCGAACCAAGAAGCAGCTGGTTATCGGCGTGCACATCGAGAAGGAATACGAAAACCTGGTCAACGCCTCGACGCGCTTCTGGAACGTCAGCGGCATTACCCTCACCGGTGGCTTGACCGGGGGCATTCAGGTCAAGAGTGAATCCCTGCAAACCCTGATGGCCGGCGGTATCGCGTTCGAAACGCCGCAAGCCAATGCGCCGTTGAAGAAACGCATCCCGCGCTTCCGTCTGTTCGCCGACCATGATGAGGCGAACAAGAAAGGCGCGGTAGTGACGATCAAGGTTGATCGCGCTGACGGCTTGAGCAGCGGTACGCCGGTGCGTTTCAAGGGGCTGGATGTCGGCAAGATTGAAAGCGTCGATCTTACCGATGACATGCAGTCGGTAATCCTCACCGCTCGCATCACTGAAGTGCCGGAGAAGATTGCTCGGGTCGGCAGTCAATTCTGGGTGGTCAAGCCGGAACTGGGCCTGATCAAGACGCAGAATCTGGAAACGCTGGTCACCGGTAAATACATCGAAGTCCAGCCGGCGGCGAAGAGTCTCGGCCCGCAGAAGAACTTCGTTGCCTTGGCCGAGGCGCCGGAAGTCACCAGGCAGGAAGCGGGTCTGAGTCTGGTGTTGAGCGCCGCACGTCGTGGTTCGCTGAAGCCCGGCGTGCCAGTGACCTATCGTGAAATCACCGTCGGAAAGGTGACCGGTTATGAATTGGGCCAGACCGCTGACCGTGTGTTGGTGCACATCCTGATCGAGCCGAAGTACGCGCCACTGGTGCGCAGCGGCACCCGCTTCTGGAACACCAGCGGCGTGGGCTTCGATTACGGCTTGTTCAAAGGCGTGACGGTGCGCACCGAGTCGCTGGAGACACTGATTCAGGGCGGGATTGCCTTCGCCACCCCGGACGGTGAACGCATGGGCAACCCGGCGCGGGCCGAGCAGACGTTCCCGTTGTTCGACAAGTTCGAGGATGAATGGCTGACCTGGGCGCCGAAGATTCAGCTCGGTAAGTAACCTGAAGTTTATGGGGAGTCTATCAAGACGCCTTCGCGAGCAAGCTCGCTCCCACATTTTGTATGCCTTTCTATGTGGGAGCGAGCTTGCTCGCGAAGAGGCCCTCTGATTCAACCCAAATCCCAGGCGATAAAAAAGGGCCGCGATCCCATCAGATCGCGGCCCTTTTTGCCTTCAGCTAAAGCCGATCAAACCGCATCCAGCTCCGGCTCATCGGCCTGCACATTCAGCGTGGCCTTGACCACATCATGGCGGCGAATGTACTTCCAGTCCGCCTCATCGATGTAGATCCCGGCCGGGCCGCTGCCGCCTTCCAGGTCGATCGCGACACTGGCGCAGACTTGCGGCTTCACACTCGCCAGAATCGGCACGAAGCCCAGTTGCAGACTGGTTTCCAGCAGCGCCGCCTGGTTCTTCTCGTCGATGTCCGCCGCCTCGTCGAGGTAGTACGGCAAACGCACGCGGCCGGCCAGATCGCGATCCATCAAGTGCAGCAACAAGTACATGTTGGTCAGCGCCTTGATGGTCATGGTCGTACCGTTGGAGGCCGCGCCGTCGATATCGGTGTGGATCACCGGTTGGCCGTTGACCTTGGTGATCTCGAAGGCCAGTTCAAACAAGTCCTTGAGGCCGAGCTGGTTGTGGTTCGCTGCCACCAGCCGCGCGAGGTATTCCTTGGCCTCTTCGTTCTTGTTGTCCTGCTCGGCGCTCTGGCTGAGGTCGAACACCGACAGGGTTTCGCCTTCTTCGTATTGGCCGGCGCTGTGGATGATCTGGTCGATGTGCTTGAGCGCTTCCTTGTTCGGCGCGAGGACGATGCGGAAGCTCTGCAGGTTGGAAACCTGACGCTTGTTGATCTCGCGGTTGAACAGCGCCAGTTGGTGCTCGAGGCTGTCGTAGTCGCTGCGGATGTTGCGCAGAGTGCGGGCGATGTCGGTGACCGCCGCGCGCCGCGCCTTGCCGAGGGTCAGGGCTTCATCGGTACGGTGTGCGTAAGCGTTGATCAGCAGCGACAGACGCCGCTCCATGTCGTCTTCGCTGTCGAACTTGGCCACACCTTTCAAACGCACCTGCGCGTACAGCGCCTCGATCTGCCCATCGGCGCGCAGCAGACCCTGCCAGCTGTCCTGATAGTCGTTGAGCAGCGGCAGCAGGTTGTCCATCGAATCATCGACCGGATCCATGAACGGCGTACCGAACGGCAGGTCCGCTGGCAGCAACTGACGACGGCGCAGCGCGTCGTCGAGGGTGCGCTGCTTGGCTTCCATGTCGGCGATCTGGCGGCCGACCAGTTGCAGCTTGGCCGACAGTTGCTGGACGCGCTCGGTGAACGCATCGCTGGAGCGCTTGAGTTCGTCCTGCGCGGCTTCCATCTGCGCCAGTTGCTCGAGCTTGTCGCTTTCTTCGGCGCTCAGCGTCTGGGTGCGACGGAAATCTTCCAGCGCCTTCTGCGCGTCCAGCACCTGCTGATAGAGCGCCTCGGTCTGGGTCTTGCTCGCGGCGCGGTCGGCGGCCACGGCTTGCTGGGTTTTCAGTTGCTTGAGCTCTTTTTCCAGACGCTCCTTCTGATCGCGCAACGCGGCGCGGTCAGCCAGAGCCTGCAAGGCCGGCGGCTCAATGTGCGAGATGTCGATCGACAGGCCCGGCACTTCGAAGCGCTCGCCCTTGAAGCCGTCAAGAATCAGCTCCACGGATTTGACCCACTCACCGTTCTCGTCGAGGGTGATGCCGTGTTCGCCCAGCGGCAGGCTGAACAGCGCGCTGTTGAACAGGCGCATCAGGCGTTCGACGTCCTGTTGCGAGAACTCTTCGCGCAGGCGGGCGTAGCTGTTGTTGTCGGCGTGATCGAGTTGTTGCTTCACCGACTTCAGGCGTTTTTCCAGATCGCGCAGACGCTCTTCGAGATCTTCGGCGCTGAACTGACGCGACTGCGCCAGGGCACCGGCCAGTTCATCGTGAGCATCCTTGGCGGCGAGCAATTGTTGCTCGAGCACTTTGACGTCATCGACCAGGGCGAAGCGGTTCTTCAGCACCGACAGCTCACCGAGCCAGCGCTGAATGCCGGAAATTTCCCGCTCCAGACGCATCAGTTCCTGGGTGCCGCCGCGCTGATCGTTTTGCAGATCGTCCTGCTCGCGACGGTAGTGCTCGGCCTGGATGGTCAGCTCTTCCTTGCGCGCCGTGGCGTAATCCGACCAGGTGCCGAGCAAGGAATCGAGCAGCGGCGACAGGCGATGCAGTTTGCCGCGCAGCACATCGCGCTGTTTCACGCCGTTGGCCAGCGCTTCAACCAATGGGCCAGCGGCGACCAGCGAGTTGTAGTCCTGCTCCATGCGCCGCACATCGCGGAAAGCTTCTTCGCACGCGGCGATGTAGTCGACGCTGCCGGAACGCAGGCTGTGCTCGAAAGCATCGAGGAACAGTTGCTTGAGCTTGGCCGCGGTGATTTCGCGCATGTGCAGCAGGTTGATGAACAGCGCACGGAAGGTCTTCAGGCTCTGCTCGCTGGTGGAGCGCAGCGGGATCAGCGTCAAGTCGAGCGGGATCGAAGTGTGGCCGCCAACCAGCAGGCGGCGCAGTTCATCCGGCTTGAGTTCGTAGGCTTTCAGGCCTTCTTTTTCGAGATTGCTGAACAGTTCTTTCTGGCGCAGGCAAGTGTCGTTTTTTTGGTAATGCGCCAGATCGAGCTTGCCGGCGTAGGCGAAGAACTGGTGGCCGAAACCGCCGCCCGGGCCGCGACCGACCACGCCGATTACGTGGGGGCCATGGGGCAGGTTGACTTCGACGAGGATGTAACTGGTGTCGGAGGCGAAGTAGAAGCGCCGCGATTGTTCCAGGCTGTACTTGCCGAAACTCATGTCCGACATGCGCGCCAGAATCGGAAACTGCAAGGCGTTGATCGACGCTGATTTACCGAGGTTGTTCGCGCCGTAAACCGACAACGGTTCTTCCAGCGGGAACAGACCGAGGCTGTAACCGGCGGTGTTCAAAAGGGCAAAGCGGCGGATGCCGTAGCGTTCCTGGCTCATGCATCGGACTCCTGTTCTTCGGCAATGGCGCGGGCCAGTGCGTCTTCTTCGCTTTCTTCTTCAAATTCGGAAAGATCGAGCGGATCGTCGGTTTCGAGGAATTTCGCTTCGGCTTCTTCGTCGATCAGCACCGGCGCCGGCAGCGGCAGAACGCTGTGGACGCTGGCTGCCAGGTCGCGGTCCTGCTGTACCGACAGGCACACGTCGAGGAAACGGTGCATCGGCGGCAGGAAGCGGTAGACACCGTTTTCTTCGCCGGCGAAACCGAGCTGAGTCATGCGGCGCATGATTTTTTCTTCGAGCTCTTCGACGGTCTGCACTTCGGCCTGAATGAACAGATCGCGGTATTTATCCAGCAGCGACGGAAGTTCTTCGCGGCCGAGGCTGCCGCCGTCGAGCACGGCGATCGGGTCGCGGCCCTGATCGGCCAGGTGCTCGACGAGGATGAAGGTGAACAGCGCCAGACGCTGGGCGGTCTTGTTCACCGCTGCTGCGGCCATGTCCGGCACGAAGTAATAGAAACCACGGGTGTCGCAGACCAGTTCAAAGCCCAACGCCTTGAACAGCGTGCGGTACTGGTCCTGGAAATTCGACAGTTGTGCGTACAGCTCGGGATCACGGCGGCTGACGTGGTAACCCTTGAACAACTCGCGGAAGATCGGCGCCAGTTGCGACAGTTCGGAAAGATCAAGATGCATTTGGGATGCTCGCAGAATCCTCGGCGGCGGGGTCGCTGGCCGAGAGCAGGGCGAAGGAGCGCAGGCTGACCTGGTGCTCGTGAGTGTGGTATTCGCGGCGTTCCAGACGCTCGCGCTTGAAGCGTTTTTCCCGCGACAGGCGCGAGAACCAGTAAAGCAACTCGTCGGTGGCGCCGTCCGGTTCCTGCTCCAGCAGCCAGGTCATCAGGTCCGGCATCGGCAACGATTCTTCGCAACGATCGACCATCTCGCGCACGGTGCGCGGTGCACGTGGAGCGTCGCCCGCCTTCTGGGTTTTGTGCGCCTTGGGGAAGCGCGCCGGTTTCGGCTCGAAACGCGCCAGCGCATAAACGTAGGCTTCGACCTGACTGGCGCTGCCCAGGAAGGTGCTTTGCGGACGGGTGAACAGCGGCATTGCGGCTTGCGGCACGGCGTCGATGCCTTTACGCCGGATCGCCGCCAGCGCCAGTGCGGCGCCACGGGTCACGGCGTTATGCCGACGCGCTTCTTCACGCAACGGCAGCAGCAGTTCGCGGGCATGGCGCAGGGTCAGTTGCGCGCTGGTCTGCATTTCGAGGATGCGCGCGTGGGTGCGCAGGAGCATGTCGTCATCGACCAGATGGCCGAGACGCTGCTGTTCGCTGAGCATCTTCAGCAGCACCGTTTCGACCTTGCGCACGCCTTGCTCGAAGGCACCGTCGGCGTTGACCAGATCGATCATCGGCTCGACGTATTCGTCCCACGTCGCCAGGACTTCGGCGTAACGCTGACGCAGCGGAATCTGCCGGTCGCTGGTCTTCGCCCGTTCGGCGACTGCCACCAGGGCCTGTTCATCGTTGTCGAGTTTCTTCAGTACGTCGCGCACGCGCATGTCGAGCAAGCGCAGCTGGCGCGCCAGATCGTTGCCGTCACGAACGTCGAAAGCGTCCTGGATGTAACCGGCCAGACGCTCCAGGTGACGCAAATAGGCTTCGATTTCCAGGCACAGACCGAGGCGGTGTTCGCGGCGCAGGTAGGCGAGGAAGTCGTGGATCTGCGCGTTGAGCTCGAAACGGTTCGGGCTTTTCGCCACCGGAACCAGAATATCGAGGCGAATCCACACGTCGAGCAGGCTGGTGATGTCCTGCGGCGTGCTGTCGAGTTGTTGGGCGGCCAGTTGCGTGCGCAGTTCGTTGAGGCTCAGGGTGCCTTGGTCGAAGTGCTCGCACAGTGGCTCCAGAAGTGCCCAGTGTTCAGCGAGGGCGCGCAAGACGCGCTTGGGTTCGATCATCGGAATGGCCGGCTGGTTGGCGATTAAAAGCGGCGATTGTACTGCATCACAGGCGCGGCGATTCACTCTCGGGACGGGCTGTCGCATTCTTTGCCCAAAGGGCAGCGGCGCAGCGCAGCGCGGGGTATCGATCAACAGCGAGCGATCTTGTGCGAAGGGCGGTAGAATCAGCGCACTTTCCGTTATCCACAAGTGGCCGACCTTTGCTTATCGAGTCCCGCCGCCGCGCCTATTTGAACGCCATGCAGGTGGTCAACTGGCTGCCGCGCACCGAACTGCCTTTCGCCGCACCGTCGCGGCCCGAGCTGTTGGAGATGCCCGAGCCTGAGCTTGAGGTACCGGTTGTTCCGGCGCCTCTGGCAGAAGCACCGGCGCAGCCTGCCGCGCGTCAGGTCGAGCGGCCGAAAATCGAGGTGCCGCGTCCGTCGCTGGCCAGCACTCGCAACGGCGCCAAACCGGTGGAGGAAGTCGACGACACGCCGGTGGTGGTCAAGCCTGCGCCAGTGCCGCCGCCGCGGTTCGCCCTGCAACTGCTGCGCGCCGGGCGCTGCCTGCTGCTGGTCGAGTTACCCACAGGCGAAGCGTTTCAAAGTCGCGATCCGGCCTACCTGCTGCTCAAGGACATGCTGCGTGCCGCCGGTCTGCCGGATGCGCCGCAAATCGTCGGCGAACCTGTGCGCTGGCCGTGGCTCAATCGCGGCACGCTGGATCAAGGCCCGGAAGCGGCGCGCGACTTCGTGCAGGGTTTCCTGTCGGTGCAGATGGAAGCGGCTCCTTGCGCCTGTCTGTGGCTGATCGGCCTGCCGGCGGTGAAATTTGCCGGGGAAGCGGACGCCGAAGCTTTCAATAGTGAATTGCAGATCGAAGGTCTGGGCCTGGCCTGGGCGATTCCCGGTCTGGAACTGTTAATGGAAGAGCCACAGCGCAAGGCCGCTGTGTGGCAAGCCATGCGTCGGCTGATGGCGCGCTGGAAACAATCCGATGAGTGAGGCTGTAACCTTTCGCCCGATGACCGAGGCGGACCTGGACGCTGTGTTGAAGATCGAATACGCCGCGTACAGCCATCCGTGGACCCGGGGGATTTTTCTCGATGGCCTGGGCAAATACCAGATCTGGCTGATGTTCGAAGGGCAGCAGCAGGTGGGCCACGGTGTGGTGCAGATCATTCTTGATGAGGCGCACCTGCTCAATATCACCGTCAAGCCGGAAAATCAGGGGCGCGGGTTGGGGCTGACATTGCTTGAGCATCTGATGTCGCGAGCGTATGCGGCTGAGGCTCGGGAGTGTTTTCTTGAAGTGCGCGACAGCAACACGGCTGCGTTCAAGTTGTATGAGCGGTATGGCTTCAACGAGATTGGCCGGCGTCGCGATTATTATCCGGCGGTGGGTGGGCGTGAGGATGCGGTGGTGATGGCCTGTACCCTGGTGGATTAAGCCCTGTAGGAGCTGCCGAAGGCTGCGATCTTTTGATCCTGTTTTTGTAAGACCCAAAGCAAAATCAAAAGATCGCAGCCTTCGGCAGCTCCTACAGGGGGCAAATTTCAAGTCAGCGGATCAGCGCTTGCCATCCAGCGGATCCAGGTCCGCCAGTTCTGCTTCATCCAGCCCGTCACCGCCGCCGATGTCATTTTCATCGACCACGCTCAGATCCCAATCCGCCTGATTACCCTCGCCGACTTCCTCGGCATCGCGCGCACCATCCTCGCGAATCAACGTTTCCGGGCTCAGGTCATCGTCAGTCGGCTGGTGATCGTCCACCGAGGCCCCGGTCATACCCGCCTCACGCACTCGCTCAGCCGGCATCAATTGTTCACGTTCACGCTCGGGCAGCTCATCGCCGATCTTCGCGCTGGGCTCTTCATCGTCGAAATCCAGCTCGTGCACCGAGCCCATGCGGTCTTCGTTATCATCGATGGGTTCCGGTTGCACCGCATCATAAGGGCGTCGTGAATCAGTCATGGCAATTCCTCATAGTGTGGGCCTTACTGAGTGGACTCACCGGGCGCGCGAGAATTCCAACGAAAACACTTTGCGCTGGCGGCGTGACTTCGACGGGGGGGCGTCTATCAAACCTGCGCATCTTTCTTGAGGCCTTATCCATGCACGATCTACAAGACCTGATTGATAACAACGAGCGTTGGGCTGACGCGATCACCAAGGAAGACCCGGATTTCTTCGCCAAACTGGCGCGCCAACAAACTCCGGAATATCTATGGATCGGCTGCTCCGACGCACGCGTACCGGCCAATGAAATCGTCGGCATGCTGCCGGGCGATCTGTTCGTGCACCGCAACGTCGCCAACGTCGTGCTGCACACCGACCTCAACTGCCTGTCCGTGATCCAGTACGCGGTGGATGTGCTCAAGGTCAAACACATCCTCGTCACCGGCCACTACGGCTGCGGCGGTGTGCGTGCGTCGATGCAGGATCGCCAGTTCGGCCTGATCGACGGCTGGCTCCGCTCGATCCGCGATCTGTACTACGAAAAGCGCGAAGAGCTGGCCAAGCTGGCGACCGAAGAAGAGCAGGTCGATCGCATGTGCGAACTCAACGTGATCCAGCAAGTGGCCAACGTCGCGCACACCAGCATCATCCAGAACGCTTGGCATCGCGGGCAGCCGCTGTCGATCCACGGCTGCATCTACGGCATCAAGGACGGCCGCTGGAAAAGTCTCAATACCACCATCAGTGGTTTCGAACAGTTGCCGCCGCAATATCGTTTGCGCCCGATCGGCGCGCCATAACCGGCACTTCAACCTCGCCCCGCGTGACGCCAGCGCTGTAAAAAGCGCTGGCCTTCAGGCGTGGGTGGTTCATCGTAACCGGTGATCCACCCACGGCAACGCGACGAACCGCAATCGCAGGCGAACTGGCGTAGCAGTTTGTCTTCGGTCGATGCGTAATCGATGCTCAGATGTTCGCCGCTATGGATATCTTTCAAGGCCCACAGCCACAACTCACTCATGTCGAGAAATACATTCGGGTCGCAGGCGTGTTCCAGCACCCCGCAAAAGCGCGGATCGTAAACGTGGATGCCGGTTTGCAGCTGACGGGTCTGTCGACAGCGATAGGGCAGCAATTGCCCGGAAACCCGGCACATTCGGCTGATGCGCAGAAACTCACGGCGCGCGACCACTGCCGTGGCGACGCCTCGTTCGTTGTGGATGATCTGGAAGTCGTCGCAGGATGGAAAACCCAGCCGCACCGGAAGTCCGGCGAACGGATAGATGCCTTCTGTGTCGCGCGGCAGGTGCCGGCCCATGGCTTGATTGTTCATAACGATCCTTGTTGTTGAGTGTTGCCTCCGGATTGTGCCCATGCCTCGCCAGGCGAAGCATGATTGGATCCAAGCGTCGCGCAATTGAAGGTACCGGTCTACTGTCAAACCTGACAGGCGCGATCACCGTTGGCCCGCGTCAGCATTGGCTGACACGGGGCTCCGGCAGCGATTACAGAGCGGGTGCGGGCACGGCGGCCGCAGGCAAGGGCGCTTTTAGCTGTTGCAGTTGCGTCTTGACTGGTGGCGTGGCGCACTTGGCGGCGGCTTGTTCGGCGCTGAGGTTGCGGATCGAGGTGTAGAACAACTCGCAGGTTTTGACCTTTTGCGTCACTTGCCATGTTTGCGTGCAACTGTTCAGCGTGGCCTGCGCATCGCTGCCCGGCTTGCTGCCCATCCCGGCCTGCCAGCAAGCCGCGCTCAAATCCTGGCCCATGACTTTCAGGCCCGCCGCGTCAGCCTTGGCCTGGGCATCGTCGGCGGTATAGCTCTTCGGATCGGCCGCGTACCAGATATAGCTCGGATGATTCGAGCCGAGCACCGGCACATTCACCCCTTCGCTCGGACTGATGCTCGCCAGACCCAATACGCCAACCGTCGGCCCATACTGTTCCTTGATCCAGTTGCGCACCGGCGCCCCGAACGCAACCATCGGCAACGTCGTGCCGCTGGCGGTCTTACTGAACTGCTTGACCAGCGTGGTCTGGTAATCCTTGAAGTAGTCGTAGACGTCCTCCAGATCCCCGCCGGCATTGGACGGCGCGGCGATCGGCGCGATGTCGATGATGGTCTGATAGGCCGGCGTCTGCCCGGCGGGGATGCCGTTATCGGTCAGCAACGTCGCCCAGCGATCGGTGGTGTTCGAGCGCAGATAGTCCTGCGCCTGGGTCAGCGAGTAGTCAGGCGGGAAGTGCAGCAACTCGACGCTCTTGCGATTCTCCAGGGCCATGCCCAACGGGAGGAACAGATACCAGCTATAGGCCCATTTGCCATCGGCATTGAGCTTGCTGGCGCCGGCATAAGCCAGATCACCGGCGTCGAGCAACGCTGACAACGGCTTGTCATAGCCGTCCGGCACACCGGTGATCTCGGCGTAGAGCTGATCGTTGTCGGTCTTCACCAGCACCTTGGCATCGACGTAACCGTCGCGCTGGACGCTCTGGCTCAGGTAGTGAGCAACGGTCTGCTCCAGCGTCCAGTTGCGAAAGCAGATCACGCTGCAATTGTTGGGGTAGGCGAAGAGCCGGGTGACGCGCTCGGTGCTGCCCAGTTTCACGTCGACATCGGCGTGAGCGGCGGCGCTTAGCGTCAGTGCAACGAGGGTAAGTCCTGCGAGTTTGAACATGCTCAGATCCTTTTCAGCGTGGGTTCCCCTCGATTTGGGGGCGCTTCATAGTGGATCAGCGGTGTTTGACAGAAAAGCGGTTGAGTGTGGATTTCATGATTTCCACGCCAGACCTGTGCAAGCGAGCGCTCGCTCCCACAGGCCTGGCTCGTTTTTGCTACGGCATCACCGGCGGCGTATACGCCAATGTCGTCCCCAGCGCCCACAACAGCAGCAGCACCAGTGGCGTGTGCACCAGCAGTTGCACGAACGAGAAGCCGATCAGATCCCGCGCCTTCAACCCGAGCACGCCCAGCAGCGGCAGCATATAGAACGGGTTGATCAGGTTCGGCAAGGCTTCGGCGGCGTTGTAGATCTGCACTGCCCAGCCGAGGTGGTATTGCAGGTCATTGGCGACTTGCATCACGTAGGGCGCTTCGATGATCCATTTGCCGCCGCCGGACGGGATGAAGAAACCGAGAATCGCCGAATAGACGCCCATCAGCAGCGCATAGGTGTCGTGGGAGGCGATGCTGACGAAGAAGGTCGAGATGTGATGTGCGAGGGTTTGCGCATCGGCGCCTTTGACCGTAGTCATCAGTGCGGCGATCGAGCCGTACAACGGAAACTGGATCAACACGCCAGTGGTGGTCGGCACCGCACGGGCCACCGCATCGAGGAAGCTGCGCGGGCGCCAGTGCAACAGCGCGCCGAGCATGATGAACAGGAAGTTATAGGTGTTCAGGCCGGAAATTGCAGTGATCGCGGGTTTGGTCGAGAACTCGTGGAACAGCCATCCCGCCGCCAGAAGCACCAGCACAATGATCAGCAACGGGCTGTGTTCCAGCCATTCACCGGGGCGAGTGCGCGGTTGCAGCGGCGGCAGGTTGAACGCCGGGTCTATGCCGCAGGCCTTGGCGTCGCGTGCCGAGTTCGGTCCGGGCGCGGTGGCGTAGGCGATGATGATCGAGATCACGATCAGCGCCAGCAGCATGACCCCGGACTGCCAGAGGAAAATGGTTTCGGTGAACGGGATCACGCCAGTGATCGACAGGATCGACGGCGGCAGGCTGCCCGGGTTGGCCTGCAACTGTGCGGCTGACGATGACAAGCCCAGCGCCCACACCGCGCCAAGTCCCAGATATGCCGCAGCTCCGGCGGCGCGGTAATCCATTTTCAGGTCGGTGCGGCGGGCGAGGGCGCGTACCAGCAGCCCGCCGAATACCAGCGACAGACCCCAATTGAGCAGCGATGCGACCATCGAGATCAACGCCACCCAGGCCACGGCGGAGCGGCCGTTTTTCGGGATGCGTGCCAGTTTGTCGATCAGTTTGACTGCGGGCGGAGAGCTGGCGACGACGTAGCCGCCGATCACCACGAAGGCCATCTGCATGGTGAACGGGATCAGGCTCCAGAAGCCGTCGCCGAAGGCCATCGCTGCAGCGGTGGGTTTGGCGCCCATGGCCAGAGTGGCCAGCGCAACGATGATCACGGCCAACGCGGCGAACACCCAGGAGTCGGGAAACCAGCGTTCGGCAAAACTGGAACAGCGCAGGGCAAAGCGCGCGGAGCGGCTATCTTCGATATCAACGGCCACGGGAAGTACCTCGGATTTTTTATGGTTATTTTTGGTCTCTGGCCACAATCTCAGCATTGTCACCGTCCCTTGTGGGAGCGAGCTTGCTCGCGAAGGCGTCAGGTCAGTCAACAGTGATGTTGAATGTACCGGCCTCTTCGCGAGCAAGCTCGCTCCCACGGGGATTGATGGTGCTGTGTAAGCTGTGGCCCAGCAGACAGGCGCTAACAGTAAATCAAGCGCCGCCCTTTTGTTGAGCAGGTTTTCGCAAACCGAGACTATGGTCTGACGGGTTGTCGATCCGCGCTTTTGCGTAGACCATGAGCGCCTTGGTTTTTGCCGATGCCTGAGTTCTTTGTCATGACTGCCAATTCTCCAGCCCGACCGGCGCCGTTCAGCCGCTCCGACTACAAAACCCTCGGCCTTGCGGCGCTTGGCGGGGCGCTGGAAATCTACGATTTCATCATCTTCGTGTTCTTCGCACTGACCCTGAGTCAGCTGTTCTTCCCCCCGGAAATGCCCGAGTGGCTGCGTTTGCTGCAGAGTTTCGGCATCTTCGTCACCGGTTATCTGGCGCGGCCGCTGGGCGGGATTCTGATGGCGCATTTCGCCGACCGTCTGGGCCGCAAAAAGGTGTTCAGCCTGAGCATCCTGATGATGGCGCTGCCGTGCCTGCTGATCGGGATCATGCCGACCTACGCACAGATCGGCTATTTCGCCCCGTTATTGTTGTTGGCGCTGCGCATTCTGCAAGGCGCGGCGGTGGGTGGTGAAGTGCCGAGTGCCTGGGTGTTCGTCGCCGAGCATGCCCCGACCGGCCATCGCGGTTACGCCCTCGGTTTCCTGCAAGCCGGCCTGACCTTCGGTTACTTGATCGGCGCACTTACCGCGACCTTCCTCGCGCAGGTTTTCACGCCTGCCGAAATTCTCGATTACGCCTGGCGCTATCCGTTTCTGCTCGGCGGCGTGTTCGGCGTGGTGGGCGTTTATCTGCGCCGCTGGCTCAGCGAAACCCCGGTGTTCATGGCCATGGAAGCGCAGCGCGAGGCGCGGGTCGAGCTGCCGCTGCGCACGGTGCTGCGTGAACATCGTCTGGCCATGCTGCCGGCCATGTTGCTCACCTGTGTGCTGACCTCGGCGGTGGTGGTGTTCGTGGTCATCACCCCGACGATGATGCAGAAAACCTTCGGCATGACCGCCAGCCACACCTTCGGCCTCAGTGCCTTGGGCATCGTTTTTCTGAATATCGGCTGCGTGATCGCCGGACTGCTGGTCGACCGCATCGGCGCCTGGCGCACGGTCATGCTCTACAGCCTGTTGCTGCCATTGGGCATTGGCGTGCTGTATGGCTGTCTGATCATGGGCGGGCATTGGATCGGCATGGCCTATGCGGTCGCCGGCCTCGCTTGTGGGGTAGTGGGTGCGGTGCCTTCGGTGATGGTCGGGCTTTTTCCGGCGCGGATTCGCGTGTCGGGCATTTCCTTCACCTACAACATTGCCTACGCCGCCTGGGCAAGTATCACGCCGCTGTTGCTGATTGGTCTGATGCCGTGGAGCCCATGGATCTGCGTGATCTTTTGTGCCGTGATGGGCGCTGTGGGGATTGTGACAGCGGCGTATTTCGGTGCGCGCATGCCACGTACCGGACCGTGTCAGGCTGCCGGCGCTGCCTGAACCGCAAGCGCCGGATTATTTTCGACTGACGGGTCTGGAGCTGGCTTAAGAAAAGCTGTGCAAGGCCGATGGCTAGGTTGTATCCGCTAACTACCCTGCCATCGGTGCTTTCCCATGTTCAATAAACGCTTGAAACAAGAGCTGGCTGCTCTGCGCGAAGAACTCTCCAGCCTTGTACAAGTGAAGGAAAGCCTGGAAAGCGAAATGCTCGCGCTGACCCTTGAGCCCGACGGGCGGATTCGTTCGGTCAACCAGAATTTTCTCGATGAAATGTTCTACAAGAGCCAGGACCTGATCGGCCGGGCAATCGAAGACATCGTCCCGGCCCACGTCAAATCCGACGAATTCCATCAGCGCTTCAAGAACTCGATGAGCCGTGGCGAGCATTTTGCCGGCGCCGTGCGCCTGTTGCGCGGCAATGGCGACGAGGCGTGGCTGCGTTCCATCGTGCAACCGGTACGCTCGTCCGATGGCCGGATCAGACACATTTCCTTCTACGCCAGCGACCTGACCCGCACCATCGAAGCCTCCCGCGAGCATGAGAACCTGATCGGCGCGCTGGTGCGCTCTACCGCCGTGATCGAGTTCGATCTCAACGGCAATGTGCTCAGCGCCAATGATCGCTTCCTCAACGGCATGGGTTACAGCCTGGCGCAGATCAAAGGCAAACATCACCGCACGTTCTGCGCCCCGGATGAGTACAACAGCGCCGAGTACCAGAACTTCTGGCGGCGCTTGAACAGCGGCGAATTCGTCGCAGGCCGCTTCAAGCGTATCGACAGCCATGGTCGTACGGTGTGGCTGGAAGCGTCCTACAACCCGGTGGTTGATGCCAACGACAAACTGTACAAGGTGGTGAAGTTCGCCACGGTGATTACCGATCAGGTCAACCGCGAGCAGGCGGTTGCCGACGCGGCCAGCATCGCTTACAGCACCTCGCAACAAACCGACAGCACCGCGCAACGGGGCACCACGGTTGTCACCGAAGCGGTGAACGTGATGCGTGATTTGTCGCGGCACATGCAAGCCGCTGGCGAAGGTATCGAGGCGCTCAACGAGCAGTCGCTGGTGATCGGCACCATCGTCAAAACCATCAGCGGCATTGCCGAACAGACCAACCTGCTGGCGCTCAACGCCGCGATCGAAGCCGCCCGGGCCGGCGAGCAGGGCCGTGGTTTTGCCGTGGTCGCGGACGAGGTCCGGCAACTGGCCTCCCGCACCAGCCAGGCGACGGACGAAATCGTCGGCGTGGTACGGCAAAACCAGGAAATGGCGCGCAACGCCGTAGCCCTGATGACCGACGGCAAGCTTCAGGCTGAACAGGGCCTGGCGCTGGCGGCGGAGGCGGGCACGGTGATCGTCGAGATTCAGGACGGTGCGCAGAAAGTGGTGGATGCAGTGGGGCAGTTTGCCAATCAGCTCTCTCACTGACACCGCACTGATCGTTCCCACGCTCTGCGTGGGAATGCCGCCCGGGACGCTCCGCGTTCCTTCGCTGGCGTGACGCAGAGCGTCACAGGATGCATTCCCGCGCAGAGCGTGGGAACGATCACAGAGGGGCAGCGCCGCATCTGCTCGCTCCCACAGGTTCTGTGATTCTCCAGTGACAGCGCTACAATCGGCTCCTTTTCCCCCGGAGCAGATCCCATGAGCGTCTCCCACCGCCGTCCGGTGCCTCTGAACAAAGCCTATCGCCTGCTCAACCACGGGCCGACCGTGCTGGTCAGCGCCGCTCACGACGGCCAGCGCAACATCATGGCCGCCGCCTGGGCGATGCCGCTGGATTTCGAACCGCCGAAAGTCGCCGTCGTCCTCGACAAATCCACCTGGACCCGCCAGTTGCTTGAAGCCTCCGGCACCTTTGTGCTGAACGTGCCTTGCGTCAATCAGGCCGATATCGTGCAAACCGTCGGCAACACCTCCGGCCTGGAAATCACCCGCAACCAAGGTCACGACAAGTTTCAGGCGTACGGCCTACACACCTTCGCTGGCGAACAGATTGAAGCGCCGCTGCTTGAGGGCTGTGTCGCCTGGCTCGAATGCCGCCTGCTGCCGGAGCCGCGCAATCACGAGCAATACGACCTGTTCCTTGCCGAAGTCATCGCCGCCCAAGCCGATGAGCGTGTGTTCAGCGACGGGCGCTGGCATTTCGAAGGGCACGATGGTTTGCGTACGTTGCACCACGTTGCGGGCGGGCATTTCCTGAAGATTGGGGATGGGGTGGATGGCAAGACGTTGGCGGTCTGATTTGCTCCCGGGAGAAGGCCTGCTGCTCGGCAGGCCTTTTTCAATGCGGTGTTTCAACCCCCCAACGCCTCTCCCTCACGCCGAGGGTCGGCACCCCCCGTCAATGTCGCTTTGCCCTGCGCGTTCTTCACCCGCACGATCGCCTGGGTGCCGCTGGTCATGTCGATTTCGCTGAGCGTGTGGCCCTTGTCCTTGAGTGCCTGAATCAGCGCTGGGCTGAACTGTCCCTGTTCCAGTTCGGTGGGGCCATTGCGGCTGCCGAAGTTGGGCAGGTTGATCGCACTTTGTGCATCGAGGTTCCAGTCGAGCAGGCCTATGGTGGTTTTCGCCACGTATTCGATGATCTGCGAGCCGCCGGGTGAGCCGACCGTGGCGACAAATTCACCAGTGTTGCGATCAAAGATCAGCGTCGGCGCCATCGACGAGCGTGGGCGTTTGCCCGGTTCGACGCGGTTCGCGACTTTCTGCCCGTTCTCTTCGGGGATGAACGAGAAGTCGGTCATCTGGTTGTTCAGCAGAAAACCTTGAACCATCAGGTGCGAGCCGAACGCGGCTTCGATGGTGGTGGTCATCGACACGGCGCCGCCGAGATCATCCACCGCGACCACTTGCGAGGTCGAGATGCGCAACGGCGAGCGGTCCGGTGCGTAGGCAACCTGTACGCCCGGCGGTGTGCCCGGTTTGGCGCTGCCCATGCTGCGCTCGCCGATCAGGCTGGCGCGGCTGGCCAGGTAGGCAGGATCGAGCAACCCTTTGACCGGCACCGGGACAAAGTCGGTGTCGGCCACATATTGCGCACGATCGGCATAGGCCAGACGTTCAGCCTCGGCGATCAGATGCACCGCTTGCGGCGCCGGTTCGATGCCGGCCGGCCTGTTGCTGTTCACTGGTTTGAGCGGGGTCAGCGACAGGCGTGGATCGCTAGTCTCCAGCGCCTGCAACGTGCCGAGAATCTGCGCCACGGCGATCCCGCCTGACGACGGTGGCGGCATGCCGCAGACCTGCCAACGCTTGTAGTCGGTACACAGCGGCGCGCGCTCCTTGGCCTGATAACGCTGCAAATCGTTCAGCGACAGGCTGCCGGGGTTGGTGTGCTGTTGAACCCTGGAGACGATCTCTTCGGCGATCGGACCTTTGTACAGCGCATCGGCACCTTCGCTGGCGATACGTTTGAACACGGCGGCCAACTTCGGGTTCTGCAGGCGTGTGCCGACAGCTTTGACGCTGCCATCGTCATTCAGGAAGTACGCAGCCATGTCTGGCGACTGGCGTATCAGTGGATCGGCAGTCAGCAGCGAATGCAGACGCGGGGAAATCGCAAAGCCTTGCTCGGCCAGTTTGATCGCTGGCTCAAACAGCTTCGCCCAAGGCAAGCGACCGTGTTGTCGATGCGCCAGCTCCAGCGCCCGCAATACTCCGGGCGTACCGACCGAGCGGCCGCCGATCTGCGCTTGCGTAAAGGCCATCGGTTTACCATCAGCCTTCAGGAACAGCTCCTCGGTGGCCCCGGCCGGGGCCGTTTCGCGGCCGTCATAGGTGCGCACCTGCTTGCCATCCCACAACACAATCATCGCCCCGCCACCGATCCCGGAAGACTGCGGCTCAACCAGCGTCAACACCGCCTGCATCGCAATCGCCGCATCAATCGCCGAACCACCCTGACGCAACATCTCCCGCCCGGCTTCGGCCGCGAGTGGATTGGCAGCAGCGGCCATGTGCTTATTGGCGTGACGGGTTTGCAGATCAGTGCGGTAACCGGAAGCGGCTTCCGGTGCCAGCGGCAACGAGGAAGAGGGCGGGGCGTTGCATGCGGTGAGGGTCAGAGCGCTGACAAGCAGTGTCAGGGCTGGCAGGCGAAAGCGCTTCAAAGGCTGGGCTGGAAACACGCGGGCTCTCCGTCCGTGGGGTAGAAGTCTTGAGGGACTTTATCGAGCGGGCGGACGGGGTGCAAACCGCGTGGGGATTACAGCCCTTCCGATCAGAGGCCGCGCCAATCGATTGGCCGAAAACGATGCCCTTGTTGGAGCGAGCCTGCTCGCGAAAGCGGTAGCTCAGGCGGTGCTATTTTCTTAGTTCTTAGTCGTGTGAAGCGTGCCGTCGGCCATTTTGCTCGGCAGCATTCCCAGCACAAACACGCTGGCCGGCCCGCCGGCGCCACGGATGGCCCAGTTCAGGCGCTGTTGCAAAATCCCGCCGCCGGCCAGACGCCCCAAAGCCAGGTCGGCGCCTATTGCCGTCGCGATCGCGGTGCTGGCGGATGGCATGAGCATGGCGCCGGCGACCATGATCTTGCCGAAGTTGCTGGCTGGCTCCTCGGCAGTGCCAGCGTCCGTGCGACACGAGTTGTCCGGCGTGCAGGACTTGGCAAATACCCTGTCTTCGCGTGGCTCGGGCGCAGGCCACTCGTCCATCTCGATGTACACCGGCTCCGGCGCTTTCGGTGGAAGCAAAGTAACCAGGCCCTGCCACCGCTATACGGATTTAATAACCAGTCATCGTCGAGAAGGTATTTGTATTGACGCATGCCAACTCCCTGCATGGCGCTGAATCGAGCCAGGGGAGCTTGTCGGTCGAAGGGCAATTCGGGGAGAGAGGGGCGGGTGCTTGAAGTGATGAAAAATCCAGTTCTTACCTGAGCAAAGCCTGCTTCCTACAGGGCTATCTCAGTCCAGCGGTTTTGCGCCTGATTCAGGCAAAACCATTGTCGGTCGCGCCTGTAGTCTTTTCCTTTGAATCGCTGATTACGCCGGATTTCTCTTACAGATTATTCAGGTCGACAGCCTACGCGGCGTTGCCTGAGGATGGTTTCTGTACGGTTCCCAGGAGAGGCTTCAAAAGAAGGATGAGTCCGTTGGTTTTCTATTCTGATTTCAGTCGCACCCGGCATCACCCAGACTTGAGGTGCGCGCCCGTTGACGCCCATCGACCCCGTCCGCTCGATCAACGTTATCAGCTGGTAGTTTGTCCCTTTAAAGGTACACTGCATGTATGAGGTGCAGCATGTTCACACCGACAATGGTGTCGATGTGTACCAGTGCTGGCTTGATTCGCTTCGAGATTCCAGAGCCAAAGCGCGTATCACCACAAGAGTGGATCGGGCCGCTCTGGGAAATTTCGGTGATCACGCACCGGTAGGCGATTCAGTCTATGAGTTGCGTATCGATTATGGCCCCGGGTACCGGGTGTATTACGTCATTTGCGGCACGTTTGTTTTACTTTTGCTGGGCGGTGGAACAAAACAAAGGCAGCAACACGACATCGATCAATCAAAAGAAATCTGGAAGGCGCTGAAGAGGTAGCTCAATGAAAAGCGTAGGCAATCACGAGGACAGTGTTCTCGAAATGCTGCGCACGGACGAGAATTTCGCTCTCGAATATCTCGTTGCAGCATTGGAAGAAATTGATGAAGAGGGCGGTGAGTCTGTGTTTCTCACCGCGGTGCGACGTGTGGTGGAAGCGAGAGGCGGTTTTGCCGCTGTCTCCAACGCAACCGGACTCAATAGAGGCAATCTTTACCGCCAATTTTCAGCAGATGGAAACCCAGGCCTTTCTACGCTACTGAAGGTGCTGTCTGCTGTGGGGCTCGGTTTGTCGAAGGTGGTCGCTCACAGTCAGGATGATCAGGAACACACAGCAGCGTGATCCACCGTGGTAATAAGAAGCCCGGCTCGATGTCGGTCTTTCTGATTTTTTCCCTGCGGCATTTCCCTGATGGGGCACGTGGAATTGATCCGCTGACATTAAGCGGTAGGTTGCGAGTGAAGCAGAGCGCAACTTTTCTCGAGGCATAAAAAAACGGCCTACCTTTCGGTAAGCCGTTTTTAGTACTTGGTGGCTACACAGGGACTTGAACCCCGGACCCCAGCATTATGAATGCTATGCTCTAACCAACTGAGCTATGTAGCCAAGTGGCGCGCATTATTCCCCTGAAATGGCAAAGCGTCAAGCGTAAATCGAAAATATTTCTTCCTGTTTTCAACCGCTTATCCTCCAGCCCCGAAAATCGGGGCCGGGGAGGGCGTCAGCGCAGTTGGAATCTGGCGGTATTGGCGCTCAGGGCCTCGCTGCCCTGGCTCAAGGTGTCCGCCGCGAGGTTCACCGCGCGTGCGCCTTCAAGCAAACGCACCGCCGCTTGGTCGACCTGCTGGATATTGCCGCTGACTTCGTCGGCGGTGCTGGCCTGTTCTTCAACCGCCGTGGCGATTTGCGCCAGGGTGTCGGTGACGCTCTGTACGGCGCTGGCGATTTCTCCCAGGCGTTCGCCGAGTCCGGTGACCGCTTCGGCATCCGATTGCGCCTGACCACAGGCGGCTTCCATCAGGCTCACCGCTTCGTTGACCGTGGCGCGCAGGCTGTCGACAGTGCCGGCGATCTGCGCGGTGGACGATTGCGTGCGTTGCGAGAGGCTGCGCACCTCGTCGGCGACCACGGCAAAGCCGCGACCCTGTTCGCCGGCGCGGGCGGCCTCGATGGCGGCGTTGAGCGCGAGCAGGTTGGTCTGCTCGGCGACGCCGCGAATGGTGTCCACGACCAGTTGAATCTGCTGGCCTTGCTCGCTGACCCGGCCGAGCGCGGCGGCGGTGTCGTTCAGGCGCTGATTGAGCTGCTGAATGCTGGCCGTGGTGCGCTGGCTGTCGCGGCTGCTGTCGGCGGCGATGCGCCGGGTCTGCTGGGCGCTGCCCGAGGCCTGTTCGCAACTCTGCGCGACGCCTTGCGAGGTCGCGGCCAATTGCGTGGCGGCAGCGGCGATCTGGCTGATCTGCAACTGCTGCGCCTCGACTTCGCTCAGGGCGCCGCTGGAGTGTTGGTTGAGGCTGCGTACCGCGTTGCTCAACTGCGAGGTCTCGTGGTCGACGCCAAGCATGCTGCTGCGTAATTGCACCACGGCGACGTTGAGCGCGGTGCTGATCGCTGCCAGCTCATCGCGCCCCACCACCGGCACTTGCAGGCTCAGGTTGCCGTCGCGCAAGGCCTCAGCGAGCAAGGTGATGCCGCTGGCACTGCGGCGGATCGAGGCTTGCAGGCAGACGAACAGGTACAACGCGGCCAGCAGCAGGCAACCGAAGATTGCGGCGACAACAATGAACTGGCGGATCGCCGAGCTGTAATACGCATCGAGCCGCTGATCCAGCGCGACCAGGGATTGCTGGCGCAGGGAAGCAAGGTCGGTGAGCAGCGCGTCGAGGCTGCGTTCGAAGTCCTCTGGCTTGAGGTTGATGCTGCCGCCAAACACACCGTCGTCGAGAACTTTCAGGCCGCTGTCGAGGTGTTTCAGACTGTCGTGATACTGACCGGCCCAGGCTTGCAGCTCAGCTGGCAGACGCGCCTCCAGCAGGCCGGCGGTTTTCACCAGTTGCTCGCGGGCGTCCCCGATGCGGCTGCGCAGGTCGCGCAACTGCAAGCGGCTCTGCAGGGTGAACTGCCCGGAGACCACCGAAGCCTGGCCGACCGCGGCGAGACGCCCGACCCGCTCGATCAGGTCCGGCGCGTGCTGCGTGGAAATCTGCGTCAGCAGGTAGGTTTCCAGCCACGGCGCGAGGGTCAGGCGATTGTCCATGACGATCTGCTCGCGCAAGGCTTGCAGCGCGCCCAGGGCATTGGTGAAGCGGTCATAACCGTCCGGCCACCAGCCGACACTGCTGAGGCTTTTCGAATCAAGGCCATTGAGTGCGGTTTGCAGCGCCTGAAAGCGTTCGAGGATTGCGCCGTCGGCGCCTTGCTGGTTCAGAGCATTGCCCAGCTCGGTGGTGGCTTGCAGCACCGCCGGTTGCACGCCGTCGAAGGCAGCCATGGCGGCGAGGGTGGCCGGTGTCGGCTGACGATTGGTCTCGGTGGCGCGCCAGCGGGCGGCGCGGTCGCGTTGCGCGGCGAGCAGGTTGTCCAGTGCATCCAGCGCGAGCAATTGACGCACACCGGCACGTTCGCCGGAGATCAGATTGAGCTTCTCGCGATAGTCATGGCCGATCATCAACAGGCTGCCGGCCAGCGGCAGAATGAACAGCAGAAACAACAATTGGAATTTACCTGCGAAGCCAAACCGCCCCAGCAATTTGATCCCAGGTGAAAGGAAAGCCTGCATGCCTCATGACTCCTCTGGACACCACGCACCATTGGCGTGCATCGCGAACCTTTCGGCTGCGACCTGTGCCCTCTAAAAGGCCTCGAAAGTTCACTCATGCCCGCTCTGTAGGCCGGCTCTGTAGCGAAACTTCCCATTGTCGAGCGCCTTTGTAAGGCGATCGTGTTCAAGGGCAGAAGCAAGGCAAGATTCAGACCATGGCGTTGCGCTATCACCTTCGCCACCAGCGATCCCCTGTAGGAGCTGCCGAAGGCTGCGATCTTTTGACTTTGATGCTTAGAAGCAAGATCAAAAGATCGCAGCCTTCGGCAGCTCCTACACGGTGGTGTGTCATCAATAACTTAGTTAGCTGGCTAAGGGGATAGCGCGAGCGCACCGAAAAATGGCACATTGACGCACCTGCCTGCGGGCACCCATCTGCTGTCCGGAATTTTCCATGGCTATCAGCAACGTTCAGACCGCCGCTGCCTCGGCGACCGCTGCTCCGCAAAGCAGCCCCTTGGTGATGCGCATCATCGGCGCGGTGGCGCTGGCGCATCTGATCAATGACCTGATCCAGTCGGTGCTGCCGTCGATCTACCCGATGCTCAAGGCCAACTATGGCCTGACCTTCACCCAGGTCGGCCTGATCACCTTGACCTTCCAGTTGACCGCGTCGCTGTTGCAGCCGTGGGTCGGTTATCACACTGATCGCCACCCCAAACCGTGGCTGTTGCCGGCGGGTACGGTGTGTACGTTGATCGGCATTCTGATGATGTCAGTGGTCGGCAGCTTCCCATTGATTCTGCTGGCGGCGGCGCTGATTGGTATCGGCTCGTCGACCTTTCACCCGGAAGCCTCGCGTGTTGCGCGACTGGCCTCAGGCGGCCGGTTTGGTCTGGCGCAATCGACCTTTCAGGTCGGCGGCAATGCCGGTTCCGCGTTTGGCCCATTGCTGGCGGCGGCGATCATCATTCCCTTCGGCCAAGGCAATGTGGCGTGGTTTGGACTGTTCGCGGTGTTTGCGCTGTTCGTGCTGTACCGCATCAGCCGCTGGTACGCCAATCACCTCAACTTGTTCAAGCTCAAGGCCGGCCAGGCGGCGACGCACGGCTTGTCGAAGGGCAGGGTGACCAGTGCGCTGGTGGTGCTCGGGCTGCTGGTGTTCTCCAAGTATTTCTACATGGCCAGTTTCACCAGCTACTTCACCTTCTACCTGATCGAGAAGTTCGACCTGTCGGTTGCCAGCTCGCAGCTGCACTTGTTCCTTTTCCTGGGCGCAGTGGCGGCGGGGACGTTCTTCGGTGGACCGATTGGCGACAAGATCGGGCGCAAGGCAGTGATCTGGTTTTCCATCCTGGGGGTGGCGCCATTCACCTTGATCCTGCCGCATGTCGATCTGTTCTGGACCAGCATTCTCAGCGTGGTGATCGGCTTCATTCTGGCGTCGGCATTTTCGGCGATCGTGGTGTACGCGCAGGAACTGGTGCCGGGTAATGTCGGGATGATTGCCGGGATCTTCTTCGGCCTGATGTTCGGTTTCGGCGGGATTGGCGCGGCGCTGCTCGGGCATCTGGCGGATGTGCACGGGATTGAGTACGTGTATTTCCTTTGCTCGTTCTTGCCGTTGTTTGGTGTGTTGGCGATTTTTTTGCCGCGTACTAAAAAAGCTTGAGATCAAAAGATCGCAGCCTTCGGCAGCTCCTACAGGGGATAGATGTACATCTGTAGGAGCTGCCGAAGGCTGCGATCTTTTAACAATCTTTCGGGCACAAAAAAGCCGCGTATGAAACGCGGCTTTTTCTTGCCCGGCTGTTGCTTAGACGTTGAAGCGGAAGTGCATCACGTCGCCGTCCTTGACGATGTAATCCTTGCCTTCCAAGCGCCATTTGCCAGCTTCTTTGGCGCCGGCTTCGCCCTTGTACTGGATGAAATCGTTGTAGGCGATGACTTCGGCACGGATGAAGCCTTTTTCGAAGTCGGTGTGGATCACGCCAGCGGCCTGTGGTGCGGTAGCACCGACCTTGACGGTCCAGGCGCGGACTTCTTCGACACCGGCGGTGAAGTAGGTCTGCAGGTGCAGCATTTCGTAGCCGGCGCGGATCACGCGGTTCAAGCCGGGCTCTTCCAGGCCCAAGGCCTCGAGGAACATGTCCTTTTCTTCGCCGTCATCGAGCTCGGCGATTTCCGCTTCGATCTTGTTGCACACCGGAACGACCATGGCGCCTTCTTCTTCGGCGATGGCCTTGACCACGTCCAGGTGCGGGTTGTTCTCGAAACCGTCTTCGGCAACGTTGGCGATGTACATGACCGGTTTGGTGGTCAGCAGGTGGAAGCCCTTGATCACGGCTTTCTCATCCGCGCTCATGTTCTTCATCAGGCTGCGCGCCGGTTTGGCTTCGGTGAAGTGCGCGATCAGTTGCTCAAGCAGAGCCTTCTGAACCACGGCGTCCTTGTCACCGCCCTTGGCGTTGCGCGCGACTTTCTGCAGTTGTTTCTCGCAGCTGTCGAGGTCGGCGAAGATCAGTTCCAGGTCGATGATTTCGATGTCGCGTTTCGGGTCGACACTGTTGGAAACGTGAATCACGTTGTCGTCTTCGAAGCAGCGCACCACGTGAGCGATAGCGTCGGTTTCGCGGATGTTGGCCAGGAACTTGTTGCCCAGGCCTTCACCTTTCGAGGCGCCGGCGACGAGGCCGGCGATGTCGACGAATTCCATGGTGGTCGGCAGGATGCGCTTCGGATTGACGATGGCCGCCAGGGCTTCCAGACGCGGATCCGGCATCGGCACGATGCCGCTGTTCGGCTCGATGGTGCAGAAGGGGAAGTTCTCGGCCGCGATACCGGATTTGGTCAGGGCGTTGAACAGGGTGGACTTGCCGACGTTAGGCAGGCCGACGATGCCGCAATTGAATCCCATGGTGTTTCCCCTCGGGTAAAAGTCAGGCCTTCTGGCTGTGCAGGTTTTTCATCGCGCGGTTCCATTCCCCGGCGAGGATATCCGGCAGCACGCCGAGGGCAAAGTCGATGCTGGCATCGAGTTTTTCCTGTTCGGCGCGTGGCGCACGACCCAGGACGAAATTTGAAACCATACTGGCAACGCCCGGATGGCCGATGCCAAGCCGCAGGCGGTAGAACGTATTCTGATTGCCCAGTTGCGCAATGATGTCGCGCAACCCGTTGTGACCGCCATGGCCGCCGCCCTGCTTGAGCTTGGCAACGCCCGGAGGCAAGTCGAGTTCGTCATGCGCCACGAGGATTTCTTCAGGCTTGATGCGGAAGAAACCGGCGAGTGCCGCCACGGCCTGGCCGCTGCGGTTCATGTAAGTGGTGGGAATCAGCAGACGAACATCCTGACCCTGATGCGAGTAGCGCCCGGTCAGGCCGAAATATTTGCGATCGGCCACAAGATTCACATTCTGTGCGTGGGCGATGCGCTCAACAAAAAGGGCCCCTGCGTTATGCCGGGTCTGCTCGTATTCAGCGCCTGGATTTCCCAGGCCAACGATCAGTTTGATGGCAGTCACGATAGGGGCCCTTCCTTGGAGTGGTGGATAACATCGCCGCGATCGGGGAAAGCGGCGAAAGTGGACGAAAAATGCTCATTTACCATGGATGTAAACTCCGCGTTCTCGCCCGCTTTCTCGCTACGTTCCAGTCCGCGATGTTACTTGCTCACTCCGGCATGACAGAGTGAATTACTCTGCTTCGCCTTCTTCGGTAGGTTCTGCAGCAACACGTGGAGCGTGGACGTTGGCAACAGCCTTGTCATCGCCGTGTGCCAGAGCAACGAACTCAACACCTTTAGGAGCTTTGAGGTCCGACAGGTGAATGATGGTGCCGATTTCTGCTTTCGACAGATCGACTTCGATGAACTCAGGCAGATCTTTTGGCAGGCAGGTCACTTCGATTTCAGCAACAACGTGCGAAACTTCGCCGCCTTTCTTCACTGGAGCTTCTTCGCCAACAAAGTGTACAGGCACGATGGCGGTCAGTTTCTGGCCGGCAACAACGCGTACGAAGTCAGCGTGCATCACGTGGCCTTTGGCCGGGTGACGCTGCAGAGCCTTGATGATGACGTTCTGCTTGGTGCCACCAACGTTCAGCTCGATGATGTGGCTGTAAGCCGCTTCGTTTTCGAGCAGTTTGGCAACTTCTTTGGCCAGCATGCTGATGGATTCAGGGGCTTTGTCGCCACCGTAAACAACAGCTGGAACCAGAGCGGCGAGACGACGCAGGCGGCGGCTCGCACCTTTCCCCAGGTCGGAACGCACTTCAGCATTCAGAGTAAAATCGTTCATTTTGTATCTCCAAAATAGCCATGACCGAGTGGCGTTTGCGACCAGCGCCGAACACGGTATGGGCAAAAAAGCCCCGCCCCGACAGGAATGCCGGGGCGGGGCGCTTTTCGTCAACGAGACATTTCGCGAAGGGCAGGGCCCTTAACGGAACATCGCGCTGATCGATTCTTCATTGCTGATGCGGCGAACCGCTTCGGCAACAACCGGTGCGATATCCAGTTGACGGATACGTGCACAGGCTTGTGCTGCAGCGGACAGCGGGATGGTGTTGGTCACCACCAGCTCGTCCAGCACGGAATTTTCGATATTCTCGATGGCCCGGCCCGACAGCACAGGGTGTGTGCAGTAGGCAAAGACCTTGGCTGCGCCATGCTCTTTCAGGGCCTTGGCCGCGTGGCACAGGGTGCCGGCGGTATCGACCATGTCATCGACGAGAATACAGGTACGCCCTTCGACATCACCGATGATATGCATCACTTCAGAGTGATTGGCTTTCTCACGGCGTTTGTCGATGATCCCGAGATCGACGCCCAGCGACTTGGCAACAGCCCGTGCACGCACGACGCCACCAATGTCCGGGGACACGATCATCAGGTTTTCGAAGCGCTGATCTTCGATGTCATCCACCAGAACCGGGGAGCCGTAGATGTTATCTACCGGAATATCGAAGAAGCCCTGAATCTGGTCAGCATGCAGATCAACCGTGAGAACACGGTCGATGCCGACTACGGTAAGCATGTCAGCAACGACTTTCGCGCTGATAGCCACACGTGCGGAACGCGGACGGCGATCCTGACGGGCATAACCAAAATAAGGAATAACAGCAGTGATACGAGTAGCCGAGGAGCGGCGGAAGGCGTCAGCCATCACTACCAGTTCCATCAGGTTATCGTTGGTCGGAGCGCAGGTCGGCTGAATAATGAAGACGTCTTTACCGCGAACGTTTTCATTGATCTCGGCTGTGATTTCGCCGTCGGAAAATTTGCCGACAGAGATGTCACCGAGAGGGATATGCAGCTGACGTACGACACGCCGAGCCAGATCGGGGTTGGCATTCCCCGTAAAGACCATCATCTTGGACACGCGCAGTACCTAGAGGCTGAGGGTAACCTGGATGAGTAGAGAAAATGGCAGGGGCGGCTGGATTCGAACCAACGCATGGCAGGATCAAAACCTGCTGCCTTACCGCTTGGCGACGCCCCTGTATCTGTTGCTTTCAAGTGCCGGGCACTTGATTCCTTTAGAGCAGACTTTGCAGCTTGCGATGCAACATCGAAACGTTGCTTCCTTTCGCTACAAACCCTGTAAGGGTCTCTGTCAGAAGGGCCGAGACTTTATCAGCTTCAGCTTTGCTTGGGAAGCCCCCAAACACACAACTTCCAGTTCCGGTGAGCTTTGCTTCGGTAAATTTACCTAACAAATCCAATGCGTTACGTACCTCTGGATAACGCCTTGCTACCACCGGCAAGCAGTCATTTCGACTGTTTCCCTCGGGAACGGGGCGCACTTTAATGGGCGGTGTGTTACGTGTCAACAAAGGATCGGAAAAAATTTCTGCCGTACTAACAGCGACTTGCGGCACGAGCACCAGATACCACGGTTCTTCGGGTTCGACCGGGGTCAGTTTCTCCCCGACGCCCTCGGCAAATGCCGCATGGCCACGGACGAACACCGGTACGTCGGCACCGAGTGACAGGCCCAGTTCCGCCAGGCGATCTTCATCCCAGCCCAGTTGCCACAAATGGTTGAGCCCGAGCAGGGTCGTCGCCGCATTCGAGCTGCCGCCGCCAATGCCGCCGCCCATGGGCAGGACTTTGTCGATCCAGATGTCGATGCCGAGCGCGCAGGCGGATTGTTGCTGCAACATTTTTGCTGCGCGCACGATCAGGTTGCTGTCGTGGGGCACGCCGGCGAATTCGGTGTGCAGTTGAATCACGCCGTCATCGCGCACGGCGAAAGTGATTTCATCGCCGTAATCGAGGAATTGAAACAGCGTCTGCAATTCGTGATAACCGTCTTCACGGCGACCGAGAATGTGCAGCATCAAGTTGAGTTTGGCCGGCGAGGGCAGGGTCAGGCGTGCAGCGGTCATGCTTTATTGCCCCAACTTGCGCGGTTGCCAGGTCTTGATCACCAGCGTTACGTCAAGGTCGGTGCCGTGCAGCTTGATGCGCTCGGGCAGCCAGTAACCATTCTGTTCGGTGTAGGCGGTGTATTCGACTTTCCAGCCGTCCTGCTCAAGGCTGGCCAGACGACTGTCGGCGTCCAGGTTCAAGCGACTCTTGCTTTCCGGCGCGGGCAGGCCACGAACCCACCAGGCCAGATTGGATACCGGCAATTTCCAGCCCAGCTGTTCTTCGAGCAGGGCTTCAGGAGATTGCGATTCGTAGCGGCCCTGGTTGGCGACTTCCAGCGACACCTTGCCCGGGCGCCCGGTCAGGCGTGCCGCGCCACGACCCAGCGGGCCGGACAGGCGAATGTCGTAGTAATCCTGACGTTGCAGCCAGAACAGCGTGCCGCTGCCGGAATCCTTCGGCGCGCGGATGCCGATCTTGCCGTCGATCTGCCAGCCATCAAGGCCGGTCAGTTGCTGTTTGTTCGCTGCCCATTGAGCCGGGCTGCCGTGACCCTCGACTGATTCGCGAGTGCCGAAACCCGAGCAACCGGCGAGCAGGGCGATGAAGCTGAAAACAATAACGTGGCGCAAAAGCATGGTTTAAAGATTCTCGGATCCGGTCAGGCGCTTGATGGTGCTGCGCAGAATGGTGCTGTCGGGCTGATCCTTGAGGAACTTGCCCCACACTTGTTTGGCTTCGCGTTGATTGCCCTTGGCCCAGAGGACTTCGCCAAGGTGCGCGGCGACTTCATGGTCGGGGAAACGCTCGAGCGCCTGGCGCAGGTATTTCTCCGCGTCGTCCAGATTGCCCAGGCGATAGTTCACCCAGCCGAGGCTGTCGAGTACCGCCGGGTCTTCCGGATTGATCTGGTGCGCCTGCTCGATCAGCGTTTTCGCTTCAGCGTAGCGGGTGGTGCGGTCGGACAAGGTGTAGCCCAGCGCATTCAGCGCCATGGCGTTGTCCGGGTCGCGCTTGATGATCAGGCGCAGGTCTTTCTCCATTTGCGCCAGATCATTGCGTTTCTCCGCGAGCATGGCGCGGGTGTAAAGCAGGTTGAGATCGTCCGGATATTTCTGCAGCGCTTGTTGCAGAACCTTCCAGGCCTTGTCGTCCTGTTTATTGGCCGACAGGCTTTCCGATTCGATCAGATACAGCTGGATCGCGTAATCCGGTTGCTCGTCACGCTCGGCCGCCAGTTTGCTTTGCGCTTCGGCGGTCTTGCCGTTGCTCATCAGGATATCGGCCTGACGCAGCTGTGCCGGCAGGTAGTCATTGCCCGGGCCGACCTGGGCGTATTCGATGAGCGCGCCTTGTGGGTCATTGCGCTCTTCGGCAATCCGGCCGAGGTTCAGATGCGCTGAATCGACATGGCTTTCGCGAGCGATCAGGTCTTCCAGATAACCCTTGGCTTCATCCCACGCCTTGGCTTCCAGGCACACCAGCGCCAGCGAATAACGCAATTCATCGTCTTCCGGGTATTGCTGAACGAGGGTGGAGAATTCTGCCTTGGCGTCGTCCATGCGGTCCTGTTCAACCAGCATGCGCGCATATGTCAGGCGCAGGCGCTTGTCTTCCGGGTATTTCCTGATGCTTTTCTGCAACAGCGGCAGCGCTTCGTCACCACGGTTGAGCAACTGAAGCAGGCGCGCGCGCAACAGGATCGGTGCGATTTCGCCGTCTTCCGGTGGGTTGTCTTCGAGCAGAGTCAGCGCGCCTTGATTGTCGCCGTCCTGCTGCAACAGCAGAGCCTTGCCGAAAATCAGCTGATTGTTGTTCGGGTGGCGCTGGAGCAAACGGTCGAAGCTTTTCATCAGGCCGTTGCGGGTTTCCTGATCGGTGTCGGCGGCCGACAGCGCGAGGAAATCGAAATGGGTATCGCCCTTGCCCTGCAGGACTTTCTCCATGTAGACCATGGAGTCGTCGTAACGCCCGGCGCGAGCCAGTTGCACCGCAGCGGCGCGTTGCGCTTCGAGATCGTCCGGGGCGTTGCGCGCCCAGATCAGCGCGGTGTCGAGGGCCGGTTGATCGGCGCCCAGATATTCGGCGATGCGGAAAGCCCGCTCGGAGACGCCCGGATCCTGGGTGTTGATGGCCTGGGTCACGTAATTATCCAGGGCAATGTCGAAACGATTGCGCTGGCCAGCGAGTTCGGCGCTCAGCAGGCTGAACACGGTTTCCTCGCTGAATGAGCCGTAAACCTTGGGCTTTTCAGGTGCGGGCGTGGTGTCTTCGACCGGCGGGGTGCCGTCCGGCGCAACGGGCGCCATGGCCTGGCAGCCGCTGAGGAAGACAAAAGCGAGGAGCAACGCGGAAGATCTATTCATATAGGAAGAGGACGACTAACCTGCGGTCGGATCATCATGACACAAGCCTTCGGCCAAACATAACCGAGACTCAATTGTGGCCATTATAGGGGCTGACGATTGGGACAATAGTCAGCGGTAGTTGTTCTGAATCTTTCGAAGTAGGACAATTGCCGGCTTCACGTCACCACCAGCGACCTTGAATGGCCTTCCTTGCACTCGGTATTAACCACAAGACTGCTTCAGTAGACGTCCGCGAGCGCGTGGCCTTTACCCCTGAGCAGCTGGTGGAGGCCTTGCAGCAGCTCTGCCGACTGACCGACAGCCGCGAAGCCGCGATCCTCTCCACCTGCAATCGCAGTGAGCTTTATATAGAACAGGATCAGCTCTCGGCCGATGTCGTGCTGCGCTGGCTGGCCGATTATCACCATCTGAGCCTCGACGAACTGCGCGCCAGTGCCTATGTGCATGAAGACGATGCGGCTGTTCGTCACATGATGCGCGTCGCTTCCGGGCTCGACTCGCTGGTGCTGGGCGAACCGCAGATTCTCGGCCAGATGAAATCGGCCTACGCCGTGGCCCGCGAGGCCGGCACCATCGGTCCGCTGCTGGGGCGGCTGTTTCAGGCGACGTTCAATGCCGCCAAGCAAGTGCGTACCGATACCGCGATCGGCGAGAACCCGGTGTCGGTGGCGTTTGCCGCAGTGAGCCTGGCGAAACAGATTTTCAGCGATCTGCAACGCAGTCAGGCGCTGCTGATCGGCGCCGGCGAGACGATTACGCTGGTCGCGCGCCATTTGCATGAGCTGGGAGTCAAGCGCATCGTCGTCGCCAACCGCACGCTGGAGCGCGCCAGTCAGTTGGCCGAGCAATTCGGCGCTCACGCGGTACTGCTCTCGGACATTCCGGCGGAGCTGGTGCGCAGCGATATCGTCATCAGTTCGACCGCCAGCCAGTTGCCAATCCTCGGCAAGGGCGCGGTGGAAAGTGCGCTGAAGCTGCGCAAGCACAAGCCGATCTTCATGGTCGACATTGCCGTACCGCGCGATATCGAGCCGGAAGTCGGCGAACTCGACGACGTTTACCTGTACAGCGTCGACGATCTCCACGAAGTGGTCGCCGAGAACCTCAAGAGCCGTCAGGGCGCTGCGCAAGCGGCGGAGGAAATGGTCTCGGTCGGCGCCGACGATTTCATGGTGCGCCTGCGCGAACTGGCGGCAGTCGATGTGCTCAAGGCCTATCGTCAACAGAGCGAACGCCTGCGGGACGAGGAATTGCAGAAGGCCCTGCGTCTGCTGGCCAACGGCGGCAACGCCGAAGACGTGCTCGGGCAACTGGCCCGTGGCCTGACCAACAAACTCTTGCATGCGCCCAGCGTGCAGTTGAAAAAGCTGTCTGCCGAAGGCCGCCTCGATGCGCTGGCCATGGCCCAGGAACTCTTTGCCCTTGAGGGCTCACCGGATAGTTTTTCGGATAAAAAACCGCAATGAAAGCGTCACTGCTCAACAAGCTGGACATTCTCCAGGACCGTTTCGAGGAACTGACCGCGCTGCTCGGCGACGGTGAAGTCATTGCCGATCAGGCCAAGTTCCGCGCCTATTCCAAGGAGTACGCCGAACTCGAGCCGGTAGTGGCCGCCTATAAAAAGCTGCTCGGCGTACAAAGCGATCTTGAAGGCGCGCAGGCGCTGCTTAAGGACAACGACCCGGACATGCGCGAAATGGCCGTGGAAGAAGTTCGCGAAGCCAAGGAGTTGCTGGTCACGCTGGAATCCGATCTGCAGCGCATGCTGCTGCCTAAAGATCCGAATGACGGGCGCAACGTCTTCCTCGAAATTCGCGCCGGCACCGGTGGCGACGAGGCGGCGATCTTCTCCGGCGACCTGTTCCGCATGTACTCGCGTTATGCCGAGCGGCGTGGCTGGCGCGTAGAGATCCTCTCGGAAAACGAAGGCGAACACGGTGGCTATAAAGAAGTCATCGCGCGCATTGAAGGCGACAACGTTTACGGCAAGTTGAAATTCGAGTCCGGCGCACACCGCGTCCAGCGCGTGCCGGCCACCGAATCCCAGGGCCGGATCCACACCTCGGCCTGCACCGTGGCGGTATTGCCCGAGCCGGACGAGCGCGAAGCCATCGAGATCAACCCGGCGGATCTGCGTGTCGACACTTACCGTTCCTCCGGCGCTGGTGGTCAGCACGTCAACACCACCGATTCGGCGATCCGCATCACCCACATCCCGACCGGCACCGTCGTCGAGTGTCAGGAAGAACGTTCCCAGCACAAGAACCGTGCCCGGGCGATGGCGTGGCTGTCGGCAAAACTCAACGATCAGCAGAACGCAGCGGCAGCCAACGCGATTGCCAGTGAGCGCAAGTTGCTGGTCGGCTCCGGTGATCGATCCGAGCGTATCCGCACCTACAACTACGCCCAGGGCCGGGTCACCGACCATCGCGTCAACCTGACCCTGTATTCCCTGGATGAAATTCTCGCCGGTGGCGTCGAAGCCGTGATCGAGCCGCTGCTGGCCGAATATCAGGCTGACCAGCTCGCAGCGATAGGTGAATAAATGACCATCATCGCCAGCCTGTTGCGCGCTGCCGAGTTGCCGGACTCGCCGACTGCGCGTCTGGACGCTGAATTGCTTCTCGCCGCCGCACTGGGCAAGTCGCGCAGCTTCCTGCACACCTGGCCCGAGCGCATCGTGCCGAGCGAGGCTGCGCTGACCTTTGCCGAGTATTTGCAACGCCGCCGCAGTGGCGAGCCGGTGGCTTACATTCTGGGCCAGCAGGGCTTCTGGAAACTCGATCTGGAAGTCGCGCCGCACACGCTGATCCCGCGTCCCGATACAGAACTTTTGGTAGAGGCAGCCCTTGAGCTGCTGCCGGCAACCCCGGCCAAGGTCCTCGACTTGGGCACCGGCAGTGGTGCGATTGCTTTGGCTTTGGCCAGCGAACGCCCGGCGTGGAAAGTCACCGCCGTGGATCGTGTGCTTGAAGCCGTGGCCCTGGCCGAACGCAACCGCCAGCGTCTGCACCTGAACAACGCCACGGTGCTGAACAGCCATTGGTTCAGCGCCCTTGAAGGCCAGCGCTTTCAACTGATCATCAGCAACCCGCCGTACATTGCCGCCGCCGATCCGCATCTGGTCGAGGGCGATGTACGCTTCGAACCGGCCAGTGCGCTGATCGCCGGTGAAGATGGCCTCGACGATCTGCGCCTGATTGTTGCGCAGGCGCCGGATCATCTTGAAGCCGGCGGCTGGCTGATGCTCGAACACGGCTATGATCAGGCCAAAGCCGTGCGTGACCTACTGCTCACTCGTGGCTTTGCAGAAGTCCACAGCCGCACCGATCTGGGCGGCCATCAACGCATCAGTCTGGGGCGCCTGCCGTGCTGAATGATCAGGAATTGCTGCGCTACAGCCGGCAGATTCTGCTGCAACACATCGACATCGACGGGCAGCTGAAGCTCAAGGCCAGCCGCGTGCTGATCGTCGGCCTTGGCGGTCTCGGTGCGCCGGTGGCGTTGTATCTGGCGGCAGCGGGCGTCGGCGAGTTGCATCTGGCGGATTTCGACACGGTCGATCTGACCAACCTGCAACGGCAGATCATTCACGACACCGACAGTGTCGGCATGTCCAAGGTCGACTCGGCGCTCAAGCGCCTGGGCGCGATCAATCCCGAAATTCAACTGGTCGCCCATCGTCAGGCGCTGGACGCCGATTCCCTCGCCGCAGCGGTAGCGGCGGTGGATCTGGTGCTCGATTGCTCGGACAACTTCTCTACCCGTGAGGCGGTCAACGCCGCCTGTGTTGCCGCGCGCAAGCCATTGGTCAGCGGCGCGGCGATTCGTCTGGAAGGGCAGCTGTCGGTGTTCGATCCACGGCGTGCCGAAAGCCCTTGCTACCACTGCCTGTACGGACACGGCAGCGAAGCCGAACTGACCTGCAGCGAGGCCGGCGTGGTCGGGCCGCTGGTCGGTCTGGTCGGCAGCTTGCAGGCGTTGGAAGCGTTGAAGGTGCTGGTCGGCTTTGGCGAGCCATTGGTGGGGCGTTTGTTGCTGATCGACGCTCTGGGTTCGCGCTTCCGTGAGCTGCGGGTCAAGCGTGATCCGGGCTGCAGCGTCTGTGGCGCGCGCCATGCGTGAAGCGCCGATCGGCGTGTTCGATTCCGGGGTCGGCGGCTTGTCGGTTCTCGGCGAAATCCAGCGCTTGCTGCCCAACGAATCGCTGCTTTACGTCGCCGATTGCGGGCACATTCCTTACGGCGAGAAAACCCCGGAATTCATCCGCCAGCGTTGCAGTGCGATGGCAGGATTTTTTCGCGAGCAGGGTGCCAAGGCTTTGGTGCTGGCCTGCAACACAGCGACCGTGGCCGGTGTGGCCGATCTGCGTCGTGATTTCCCGGACTGGCCGATTGTCGGCATGGAACCGGCGGTCAAACCGGCCGCAGCGGCCACGCGAAGCGGCGTGGTTGGCGTCCTGGCCACGACCGGCACGTTGCAGAGCGCGAAGTTTGCCGCGTTGCTCGATCGTTTCGCGGCTGACATGAAAGTCATCACCCAGCCTTGTCCGGGACTGGTCGAACTGATCGAAACGGGTGATCTGCACAGCGCCGAATTACGCACTTTATTGCAAGGTTACGTCGCTCCATTGCTGGCGCAAAACTGCGACACAATCATTCTTGGCTGCACCCATTATCCCTTCCTCAAGCCGTTACTCAGGTCGATGATCGCCGACGATGTCAGCCTGATCGATACCGGAACTGCCGTAGCCCGGCAGTTGCAGCGCTTGCTCGCCGAGCGTGATCTGCTGGCGCAACGTCCGAGCCAGCCGGTGAAGTTCTGGACCAGCGGCGATCCGCAATCCCTCAGAAAAATCCTACCCTTGCTGGGCCAAACTGCGTCGAATGTGCAAAACTTCGACTTGTAAAAAAAATGTGAAATAACTAAAAAAACGCTGAACTTCTGACCAAGCGCGGATTTCTATAGCGACAGCAGCAACTAAAAACCAAACGATCGTTCCGGAAAAGGAAGTTTCAAAGTGAAGCGACTATTCTGCTTGGCCGCGATTGCGGCCGCACTGATGGGGCAAAGCATTTCTGCACAAGCCGCTGGCGTTGAATTCGCCGTCGGCGGTACCAGCGATTCGACAATGACGTATCGCTTAGGCATGAATTTCGACTGGGACAAGAGCTGGCTGCAGAGCGACGTGGGTCGCCTGACCGGCTACTGGAGCGGTGCCTACACGTATTGGGAAGGTGACAAGACTTCCAGCAACAACAGCCTGTCGTTCTCGCCTGTATTCGTTTACGAGTTTGCCGGCCAGTCGGTCAAACCGTACGTGGAAGCGGGTATCGGCGTGGCGTTCTTCTCCAACACCGAATACGAAAGCAACAACCTGGGCGGCTCCTTCCAGTTCGAAGACCGCATCGGTGTCGGCCTGCGCTTCAACGGCGGCCACGAAGTCGGCATCCGCGCCACGCACTACTCCAACGCCGGCCTGTCCAGCGACAACGATGGTGTAGAAAGCTACGCGCTGCATTACACAATGCCGCTGTAACAAAGATCAAAAGATCGCAGCCTTCGGCAGCTCCTACATGGGAATGATGTCTCCTGCAGGAGCTGCCGAAGGCTCGGGCCGCGATCGGACGATCTTTTGTTTTTGAATCAACGGTAGGCTGTCGCAATACCCCGGCGCTCTTCGATGCACTCCGGCGCGCCCATTTCAAACTCGCGGCAAATCAGCGGGCGTCGTTCATAGATCGTGCACATCATGCTGTCGCGATCCAGCGCCGCGCACCAGCCGTCGTCCAGACGCAGCATCACTTCACCGCCCCATTCATCGGTATCGATAAAGCGATCAGGCACGCCGGTGTCGGTGATCAGCATCACTTCGAGCTGGCAGCAGCACGCCGCACAGGTCGAGCAGGTGACCGCCGGTTCGGCAATTTGGGTGTGGGGGATGGTTTTCATCGTGGCAGTGTAAGGCAGTGATCGCTGTGAGTGTGAAAGCGCTGACGGACGCTCACGGCGCCAAACGCCGCGCCATCAAATGCAACAGTGGGAACAAGCCTGCCCAGAGCAGCCCGATCAAGATCAGCGTGGGGATATCGCCATAGGGAAATTGCACGCCGGCCAGCCGTCCGCCAGCGTAGTACGACAATGCGCCGCCTACCGCGCCAAGTGCGCTGGCCAGCCACCATGGCCGCGCGCTCCAGGCCAGGCAGTGGCGCAACGTGGTGGCGAGCAGCGCCCAGAGCAGCATCAGCCACAGCGGAATCAGCGGTGAGGCGTCTGCAAAGCGGAACACGTCGAGGTAACGCAAGACGCTGTCCACCGCCGTGCCGACAATCACCACGCACAGAATCAAACGACCTTCTGCCGCCCAACTGCTGATCCAGCGCAGATGAATCACCAGAGCCGCCACCGCCAGCAGCAGCCACAAACTGTTGCCGCCGAGCACGCAGGCCAGCCAGCCGAGCTGAAACAGCACGGCATTGGCGATTCGCTCACGCATCGAAGCGCCCGAGCAGGGGAGCGGTCATCGCCGCCGGTTTGGCCAGCAGCAATTGCGCGGTGCCAATGGTGCGTTCGAGGAATCCGCCCTCGCAGTAGCACAGATAGAACTCCCACAGGCGCAGGAAATAATCGTCGTAGCCCAGTTCGCTCAGGCGACCATGGGCGAGGCGAAAGTTCTCGTGCCACAGGCGCAGGGTCTTGGCGTAATGCAGGCCAAAATCTTCCATGTGCAGCAGGTTCATGTCGGTTTCGCGGCTGACCACATCGAGCATCTTGTGCACCGAGGGCAGTGCGCCGCCGGGGAAGATGTAGCGCTGGATAAAGTCGACGCTGCGCTTGGCCTGTTCGTAGCGTTGCTCGCGAATGGTGATCGCCTGGAGCAGCATCAGGCCGTTGCTCTTGAGCAACTGCGCGCATTGCTTGAAGTAGGTCGGCAGGAACCGATGGCCGACCGCTTCGATCATCTCGATCGACACCAGTTTGTCGTACTCGCCGCTGAGGTCGCGGTAGTCCTTGAGCAGCAGGGTGACGCGATCCTGCAAGCCGAGTTGTTCGATGCGCTTGGCGGTGAACGCGAACTGCTCTTTCGACAGCGTCGTAGTGGTCACGCGGCAACCGTAATGCTGCGCTGCGTACAGGGCCATGCTGCCCCAACCGGTGCCGATTTCCAGCAGGTGGTCGCTGGGCTTGAGCGCGAGTTTCTGGCAGATGCGTTCAAGTTTGTTCAGTTGCGCCTGTTCCAGGGTGTCGCTCGGCGAAAGGAACTGGGCGGCGGAATACATCATGGTCGGGTCGAGAAACTGTTCGAACAGTTCATTGCCGAGGTCGTAGTGCGCGGCGATGTTTTTCTGCGAACCCTTGCGCGTGTTGCGATTGAGCCAATGCAGGCCTTGCACGAAGGGCCGGCCCAGACGCGCCAGGCCACCTTCCATGGCATCGAGTACATCGAGATTGCTGACGAACACGCGCACCACAGCAGTCAGGTCCGGCGAACTCCAATAGCCGTGGATGAATGCTTCGCCGGCGCCGATCGAGCCGCTACTGGCGACCATGCCCCACAGGGCCGGGTCGAGTACATGGACTTCGCCGAGCAGAGCACTGCCCGGGGTGCCGAAAAGCATTTGTTCGCCATCCTCGACGACCATCAATTGTCCGTGTTTGAGCTGGGCCAATTGGCGCAACACGCCACGGCGCAGCAGCGAGCCGGTCAAACCGTTGGTGCTGAAGCGACCGAGCGGCAGGCTAGAGGATTTCATGGTGCGGCTCCTTCGGAGGCACAGTGGCGGTTTTAAAGCTGCCGTCGGCAGCCTGGTGAGGGAAGATCGGCGCGCGCTTGAGCAGCAGTCGCAGTGCTTGCCAATAAATCGCCAGAGCGGTTTTTGCGGTCATCCACGGAAAGCGCCGCAGGTAGCGATGCAGGCTGCGACGATCGAGCGGTTCACGGCGCAGATTGAGCGTGGCGTCGAACAGTTTCTCGTTGCCCTGCCAATCGGCCATGTGCACGCCGAGGCTTTGCGCAGCGGGGCTGAAGCTCATGCGGTATTCGAGGTCGCGGGGCAGAAACGGCGAGACGTGAAACGCCTTGGCCACAGCGAAATGCTGATGGAAATCCACCAGGCTGGTCGGCGTCTGCGCCGGCAGCACATAGTGATAACGCTCGCGCCACGGCGTGTTGGTCACTTCACAAACGATCGCCGCCAGTTGCCCGTCGGCTTCATGGCAGTAGAAGAAACTCACCGGATTGAACGACAGCCCCCAGCTGCGCGGCTGGGTCAGCAGGCATACCGCGCCTTGTGGCTCATGACCGATGGCTGCGCCGACCTGCTGACGCACGGCGTCGATCAGGCGCATGCCCTTGCCGGTGAAGGCTTTCAGGTAATCGGTTTCGCGAAACGAGAACGGCGCAAAGCGGCTGCGCCCGGCCAGTGGCGACAGGGCCAGCACGGCATCCTGCTCGCTCAGATCGAGATAGAGCAGGCCGATGCGGTAGCGGAATTCGTGGCGGCGCGGCGAAAAACGTCGGTGGCCGATGACGCCGCTGTACAGAGCGCTGTTCACAGGGTTTCACCGAACGCGGCGGCTACGCGCAGCCCGCTGACCACGCCATCTTCATGAAAGCCGTTGGCCCAGTAGGCGCCGCAATAATGCGTGTGCTGCTCGCCGTCGAGTTCGCCCCAACGGTTTTGCGCGGCCGCTGCGGCGAGGGTGTATTGCGGGTGGGCGTAGGTATAGCGGGCCAGCACTTTATCCGGGCTGATGCCGGCAGTCTGGTTGAGGCTGACGCAGAACGTGGTGTCGCTCTCGATGCCCTGCAGAATGTTCATGTTGTACGTGACCGCCGCGCGCGTATGGCCGGCGCCGCCGAGGCGATAGTTCCAGCTGGCCCAGGCCAGTTTGCGCGTTGGCAGCAGGCGCGTGTCGGTGTGCAGCACGACGTCGTTGTCGGCGTAGAGCAGGGCACCGAGAATCGAACGCTCGGCGTCGCTCGGGTTGGCCAGCAGGTTCAGCGCCTGATCGCTGTGACAGGCGAACACCACTTTGTCGAAATGTTCGAGGCCGGCCGGGCTGTGGATAACTACGCCGTGCTGGTTGCGCTCGACGCGCTTGACCGGGCAGTTCAGGCGGATCCTGTCGCTGAATGAAGCAGTCAGCGGCGCCACATAGGCACTGGAACCGCCTTCGATGACCTGCCACTGCGGACGATCGCTGACTGAGAGCAGGCCATGATTCTTGAAGAAACGCAGGAAGAATTGCAGCGGGAAATTGAGCATTTCCGCCATCGGCATCGACCAGATCGCCGCGCCCATCGGCACGATGTAATGCAGGATGAAACGCTCGCCGTAGCCGCCAGCCTTGAGGTAATCATCGAGGGTGGTGTCGGCGGCGATGCGCAGTTCGATCAGGTCGCGCTGGGCTTCTTTGTTGAAGCGCAGAATGTCGCGCAGCATGCCCCAGAACCCCGGCGACAACAGATTGCTGCGCTGGGCGAACAGGCTGTTGAGGTTGTTGCCGTTGTATTCCACGCCGGTGTCCGGGTCGGTTACCGAAAAGCTCATTTCGGTCGGCTTGAACGCCACGCCAAGCTGGTTGAGCAAGCGAATGAAATTCGGATAGGTCCAGTCGTTGAACACGATGAAACCGGTATCGATGGCGAACGATTGCCCGGCCACGCTGACCGGTACGGTGTGGGTATGGCCGCCGACCCAGTCACTCGCTTCGAACACGGTGATGTCGTGGCGGCGGTTCAGCAGGTAGGCGCAGGTGAGCCCGGCGATACCGCTGCCAATTACGGCGATTTTCATATCGGGTCCCGCTGCGGTGGGTTCTTGCGCACCATGCGTTTGCCGATCGCCAATTGCGCGCGGGCGGGCAGTTTCGACAGCGGCCACAGCGCGGCCATGAACAGTCCGGGGAAGGCAATTTCCAGCGGACGGTCCTTGAGTTTGGCGAAGATGTGCCGCGCCGCTTTATCCGCAGGCCAGCTCAGCGGCATCGGGAAATCGTTCCTCTCGGTCAGCGGCGTTTCGACAAAACCCGGGCTGATGATGGTGACTTCAATGCCTTCATCCGCCAGATCGATGCGCAGCGATTCGAATAGGTAACGCAGCCCGGCCTTCGATGCGCCGTAGGCTTCGGCCCGTGGCAGCGGCAGGTAAGTCACCGAGCTGGCCATGCCGACCAGATGCGGCGCGGTGCCTTTGCGCAACAGCGGCAGGGCGGCTTCGATGCAATAGCTGCTGGCGAGCAGATTGGTGCGCACCACGTGCTCGATGATCGAGGAATCGAACTGGCGCGCGTCGACATATTCACAGGTGCCGGCGTTGAGAATCACGCTGTCCAGCGAACCCCAGGCCTCGGCGATCTGCTCACCGATTTCGCGCACGGTCTGACTGTTGGTCAGATCGCCGGGCACCACCAGCACCTGGCCCGGGTAACGCTGGGACAAAACCTTGAGCGGCGCGGCCGAGCGCGAGCTGACCGCCAGGTGCGCGCCGCTTTTCAGAATGTCCTCACACAATGCTGCACCGATGCCACTGCTGGCGCCGGTCAGCCAATACCGCCGTGGAGGTGTACGACTCATCCCATTCTCCTTTTCAGCCAGGCAATCGCCCGGCCCAATATTGGCAAGTGTTCATACAGCAGCGCCCCGGCATCGAAATAATCCCGATGGCGATAAACCTTGTCGCGCCAGAGCAGGTGCGAACAGCCACCGACCCTGATTTCCCGACCGTTGGCCAGGCGCGGATGGCGATAACTCATGACCCAGCGCAGGTAACCCTCACCTTCGCGGATCTGGTCGAAACCATGAAAATCGAAACGCAGATCGCTGACGTTGGCGTACAGCTCACTGAAGTAATCCCGCAGTTGTGCCAGGCCCTGAACTTCGTGCAGCGGATCGGTGAAATGAATGTCGTCGCTGTACAGCTCGCCGAGGCGATGCAGGTTGTCTTTGTTCAACCCGGAAAACTCGCGGGCGAAGCTGCGCAGGAATTCACTCATCGCTGCCGCCCACAGGCTGGCGCGACGGCAGGTTCTTGAACGCCGTCAGCGCACGCTCGCGTGAAGTGCTGAGATTAACGATCGGCGGCGGATAATCGGCCACGCCGAACAGTCCTCCGGCTGCCGCCGGATTGTGCACTTCCTTCTTGTTGAGCCGGGCCAGTTCCGGCAACCAGTGCTTGATGAACACGCCTTCGGCATCGAATTTTTCCGACTGGCTCAGCGGGTTGAAGATACGGAAGTACGGCGCCGAGTCGGTGCCGGTCGACGAGCTCCATTGCCAGCCACCGTTGTTGGCCGCCAGGTCGCCGTCGATCAGGTGGCGCATGAAAAAGCGTTCGCCCTCGCGCCAGTCGATCAGCAGGTTTTTGGTCAGGAACATCGCCACGACCATGCGCAGGCGATTGTGCATCCAGCCGGTTTCCAGCAGTTGGCGCATCGCCGCGTCGATGATCGGCAGTCCGGTGCGTGCCTCCTGCCAGGCCTTGAGTTCTTCCGGCGCATCGCGCCAGGCCAGCGCCTCGGTTTCCGGGCGGAAGGCGCGATGCCGCGAGACGCGTGGATAGCCGACCAGAATGTGTTTATAGAACTCGCGCCACAGCAGCTCGTTGATCCAGGTCACTGCGCCGACCTTGCCGCTTTCGAACTCGCCCTGATTGCTTTGCAGTGCAGCGTGCAGGCACTGGCGTGGCGAGATCACCCCGGCGGCGAGGTAGGCCGACAATTGGCTGGTGCCGGGTTTGGCCGGGAAGTCGCGTTCGCTGCGGTAGTAGTCGATCTGCGCGTCGGTGAAGGTGTCGAGGCGGCGCCGCGCCTCTTGCTCGCCGGCCGGCCACAAGGCGCGCAGGGATTCGCTCGGCGTGGCGAAGCCTTTGACCGCCTCGGGAATTGCGTCACTTTCGATATCCAGCGCGGCCTGTTTGCCCGGTGCTTTGATCAATGCCGGCATCGAGCGGTGCAGGCGTTCGTAGCAGACCTTGCGGAACTGACTGAACACCTGGAAATAGGTGCCGGTCTTGGTCAGGATCGTGCCGGGTTTGAACAGCAACTGATCCAGATAGCTGTGGAATTCGATGCCCTCGGCCTGCAACGTTTCGGCCACGGCTTCATCGCGGCGGCTTTCGTGAACGCCGTATTCCTCGTTGACGTGCACCGCCTCGATCTTCAATTGCCGGCACAGCTTGAGCAGTTCTGCTGGCGCCTGATCCCAGTGCGGTGCGTTGCGAATCAACAACGGGATGTTCAGCGCGCCGAGGCTCTGACTCAGTTCGCGCAGGTTGCGCAGCCAGAAATCCACTTTGCACGGCGCATCGTCGTGCTCCAGCCATTGCTGAGGACTCAACAGATACACCGCCACGGCCGGGCCGCGCGCTGCGGCCGCCGCGAGGGCAGTGTTGTCATGTTGGCGCAAGTCGCTGCGCAGCCAGATCAGTTGCATGTGATTAAACCCATCATCAAATCAATCCGCGCTCGAGCAGCGCCTGGTGTGCGGCAAGCGGATCTTCAGCCAGGAACAGGTCGGCGGTCTGGGCGGTGCGTGCGGACAACTCGGTGTGGTGAATGTGCACCGTGGGGCCAGCAATCAAGGTCGGGCAATTGACGTTCGCCAACAGCTTGGGCAACTGCGCCAGTTGCATGGCTTTGCTCGAATACAGCAGCACGCCACGGGCTTGCAGATGCTCGACGGTCAGCGCCAGTTCACCGGCCGGCAGTGGCCAGTCGAACACTTGCACCGGGCAATCGGCACTGCTGATCAGCCATGCGCACAGCCACAGATGTGGCTCCAGCGGCAGGTCGGAATGATTGATCAACAGCAGCGGCGCCGAATGCAGCTGGCGGTTGTTATGGTAGATGCGTGCGCCGAATTTGCTGCGCAACCAGGAAAAGAAAAACGTCCGTTCCATCTGTGCGCCGAACTGGCCCTGCCAGCGCTGTTCGAGCTCGGCCAGCAGCGGCATCAGCAATTGCTCGCACAACGTCCGTGGCGGATACAAGGCGATGGCCTGATTGACGCTGTCATCCAGCGCGTGCTCATTGAGCGAGGTGACCGCCGACAGCAACGTCTGATGCAGACGCTGCCAATCGTTTTCCACGGTTTCCGTGAAGGCCTGCGGCGCATCGAGCAGTGGCTTGACCTGGCTGACCGCAACGCCACGGTTGAGCCAAGTGAGGATGGCCATGATTCGCTGCACATGTTCAGCGCTATACAGTCGATGGCCCTTGGGCGTGCGCTGGGGCACCACCAGGCCGTAGCGACGTTCCCACGCGCGCAGGGTGATGGCGTTGACGCCGGTCTGCCGCGCGACTTCGCGAATCGGCAACCAGCCCTCGTCGAGGGCTTTCTTGAAGTCGGCGCCGAGGTCTTCCCGGGCGCTGCTGTCGGTTTTATCGTTCATTAGATCGCGTTTCGCAGACTGAGGTTTTCCGGATGCGGCTGCAGGTAAACCTGCTGCGCGATGTACGGGTCCGGATGGAGTCGAAAATGGTGTTTGAGCAGCGTCAACGGCACCACCAGCGGCACGATGCCCTGGCGGTACTGGCCGATGATCTGCTGCATTTCCTGTTTGTCTTCGGCGCTCAGCGATTGTTTCAAATAACCGCTGAGGTGCAGCAGCACGTTGCAATGGGTGCCGCGCGTGGCGCATTTCTTCAGCGCGGCCATCAGCTCGCTGAAGTAGCGCGGGCCGAGCTCGGCGGGATCGCTGTCAGCCATATTGCCGAGCATCTTGCCGAGGTTTTTGTATTGCAGCGGGTTGTGCGCCATCAGCAGGTACTTATAGCGCGAATGGAATTCGGTGAGGGCGCGGCGGCTCAGGCCTTCGGCGAGCACTTGTTGCCAGGCGCTGTAGGCCAGGACGCGGGTGATGAAGTTTTCCCGCAGCACCGGATCGTTGAGGCGCCCGGCTTCTTCCACCGGTAGATCCGGATGTTGGGCACAGAATGCCTGCGCATAGATGCCACGTCCGCCACCGTTCACTGGCGCGCCGTTGTCGTGATAGACCTTGACCCGTTCCAGCCCGCAGGATGGCGACTGCTGCATGAAGATGTAGCCGGACAGGTCCTGCAACTCGGCGGCCATTTTCTCGCCGTATTCGGCCAGCGGCCTGGTGACGTTGATGGTCCGGTCGACGGTGCCGACGGCCTCGGGTTGTTCAGGGTCGCCGACCAGCCGAATCGGCTCACGGGGAATGCCCATGCCGATGGCGACTTCCGGGCACAGCGGGACGAAATCGAAATATTCGGTGAGGGTACGGCTGCATAGCCGCGATTCCTTGTGCCCACCGTTGTAGCGCACTTCTTCGCCCAACAGACAGGCGCTGATGGCGATCTTCGGCTTGGACAGGGAAGCAGTAGACATGAGCACCTCGAATCTATACCTGTACAGAGAGTTATCTCTGTACAACTTTTCCTCAGCATAGATCGATGGATGTACAAGTCAAATGATTTGTATAAGATTTTTGTGCGGCGTTGATCTGTGGGAGCGAGCCTGCTCGCGAAAACAGTGGGGCAGTCGACGAATTCGAATCTGATACAGCGCTTTCGCGAGCAGGCTCGCCACCCCAAGGGAAATCTATTTCCAGCCGAGTAACCAGAGCTTGCTGTCTTTCAGCACCTGCCAATCCAGTCGCTCGCTACGCTGGGTCAGCACCGCCTGCAATTCAACTTCCAGCACCGTACCTTCCTCGTCGCGGATCAGTTCGGTGACCAGAAAATGTTTTTCGCGATTTTGCGGGTGGGCTGCTGTCCACTTCGACAGCAGCAATTTGCGCGGATTGATGCGATTCATTGCAGGTGTTCGTGCAAGCGACGTGCAGCCTCCTGACCACTGAGCCAGGCGCCTTCAACGCGGCCCGACAGGCACCAGTCGCCACAGGCGTACAAGCCCAGATCGACATCGGCCAGTGTGGTCCATTCATGGCCAGTGGCGGGGCGGGCGTAGAGCCAGCGGTGGGCGAGGCTGAAGGTCGGCGCAGGCATGGCGCTGTGCAGCAGTTCGGCGAAAGCACCGTGCAGATGCTCGATCACCGCCTCCTTGGAGAGGTCGATGTGTTGCCGGCTCCAGGCGCTGGTTGCATGCAGCACCCACGTGTCGAGAGTGCTGTCGCGCCCGGGTTTGCTGCGGTTGCGCGCCAGCCAGTCGAGCGGGCTGTCCTGCACGAAGCAGCCTTCGATTGGCGTATCCAGCGGGGTTTCGAAGGCGAGAGCGACGGCCCAGGTCGGCTCCATTTTCACCCCGGCAGCGACGCCGGCAAGTTTCGGCGCGGCGGCGAGCAGCGCGGTGGCTTGCGGTGCCGGTGTGGCGATCACCACATGGCTGAAGGGGCCGTGGGTGCAGCCGTCGGCATCCTGCAGATGCCAGTGCTCTTCGCCGCGATAGACCTCGGTGATGCGGCAGGCAAACTGCACGTCCAGGCCATCGAGCAAGCCACGGGTGATGGCGCTCATGCGCGGCGTGCCGACCCAGCGGGTCTGCTCGTCCGGCGACATGTTCAGTTGGCCGCCCTGGAAGGTGTACAGCTGCGGCGCCCACTCGGCGGCCCAGCCCCGGCTCTGCCAGCGCTGCACTTCGGTGACGAAGCGCCGGTCACGCGCGGTGAAGTATTGAGCGCCCAAGTCCAGCGAGCCGGCGTCGCTGCGCTTGCTCGACATGCGCCCGCCGCTGCCGCGGCTTTTATCGAACAGTTGAACGGTATGCCCGGTCTCTGTCAGAGCCTGAGCGGCGGAGAGCCCGGCGATGCCGGTGCCGATGATTGCGATAGGTACAGTCATAGGGGCCTCGTTTACCTTTCTGTACAGACTACGCCGTCGATCAAACCTGTACAATTCTGTTTTTTGGTATAACTTCTAGCGTTCTCGTTCTGACAGCTTGGCCTATTGTTAAACCATAGAGCCTGCCCGATCGAAAAGATCCCTGCCTATAAAAATAGACTAGTGATCCGGGTTAAACGCCACGCGAGGAAGATGTCATGCACATATTGCTGACCGGCGGTACTGGTTTGATCGGACGTCAGCTCTGCCGGCACTGGCTGGAGCAGGGCCATCGGCTGACGGTGTGGAGTCGCCGCGCGGAAAAAGTCGCGCAGATCTGCGGCGCGCAAGTGCGCGGAATTTCGCGTCTGGAGGACCTCGGCGAAGAGCCGCTGGATGCGATCGTCAATCTCGCCGGTGCGCCGATTGCCGACCGCCCCTGGACTCATCGCCGTAAGGCGTTGCTGTGGAGCAGCCGCATCACCCTGACGGAAACGCTACTGGCGTGGCTGGAAACTCGCGCGCAGAAACCGTCGCTGCTGATTTCCGGCTCGGCGATCGGCTGGTACGGCGACGGTGGCGAACGCGAGTTGACTGAAGAATCACCGCCCGGCATCGACGACTTCGCCAGTCAGTTGTGTATCGCCTGGGAAGAAACCGCGCTGCGTGCCGAGAACCTCGGCATCCGCGTGGTGCTGGTGCGAACCGGTCTGGTGCTGTCGGCCGAGGGCGGCTTTTTGTCGCGGCTGTTGCTGCCGTTCAAGCTCGGGCTGGGCGGGCCTTTGGGCAATGGTCGGCAGTGGATGCCGTGGATTCACATCGACGATCAAATCGCCCTGATTGATTTTCTTCTGCACCGGAATCAGGCCAGCGGTCCTTATAATGCCTGCGCGCCGAAACCTGTGCGCAACCGTGAATTTGCCAAGACCCTGGGCAGTGTGTTGCACCGCCCGGCGTTCATGCCGATGCCGACCCTGGCGCTGAAGGTCATGCTCGGCGAGCTGTCTCTGTTATTGCTTGGCGGCCAGCGCGCGACGCCGGCACGCTTGCTCGAAGCGGGGTTCGCTTTCCGCTTTACGGATTTACGCGCGGCTCTGGATGATCTCTCCAGCCGCCTCTGAAATAGGACGTTGCATGACCGATCACGCTTTGCTTCTGGTCAACCTGGGTTCTCCGGCCTCCACCTCGGTGGCCGATGTGCGCAGCTACCTCAATCAATTTCTGATGGACCCCTACGTGATCGACCTGCCATGGCCGCTGCGGCGGTTGCTGGTGTCGCTGATCCTGATCAAGCGTCCCGAACAATCGGCACATGCCTATGCCTCGATCTGGTGGGAAGAGGGCTCGCCGCTGGTGGTGCTCAGCCGCCGCTTGCAGGAGCAGATGACCCGGACGTGGAAACACGGCCCGGTGGATCTGGCGATGCGTTATGGCGAGCCGTCGATCGAAACCTGTCTGCTGCGTCTGGTCAAAGCGGGACATAAGAAGATCACGCTGGCGCCGTTGTATCCGCAGTTCGCCGACAGCACCACGACCACCGTGATCGAAGAAGCCCGGCGCGTGCTGCGCGAGAAGAAACTCGACGTGCAGTTGTCGATCCTGCAACCGTTCTACGATCAGCCGGAATACATCGAGGCACTGGCCGCCAGCGCGCGTCCGCATCTGCAGCAGGATTACGATCATCTGCTGCTGAGCTTTCACGGCTTGCCGGAGCGCCATCTGAGCAAGCTCGACCCGACGGGCAACCACTGCCTCAAGGGCGCCGATTGCTGCCAGACCGCCTCGCCGGCGGTATTGGCGACCTGTTATCGCGCGCAGTGTTTCCGTACCGCCGCCGCCTTCGCTAAAACCATGGGGCTGGCGGACGGCAAATGGTCGGTGTCGTTTCAGTCGCGCCTGGGCCGGGCGAAATGGATCGAGCCGTATACCGAAGCGCGGCTGGATGAACTGGCCAAAAGCGGGGTGAAAAAGATTCTGGTGATGTGCCCGGCGTTCGTCGCTGACTGCATCGAGACGCTGGAAGAAATTGGCGATCGCGGTAGGGAACAGTTCCGCGAAGCGGGGGGCGAGGAGTTGCTGCTGGTGCCGTGCCTGAACGACGACCCGCAATGGGCCAAGGCGTTGGCCACGCTCTGCGAACGAGCGCCGCTGGCCCTCTGAGCAAGCCCGCTCACACAGTGATCGTTCCCACGCTCTGCGTGGGAATGCAGCCCGTGACGCTCCGCGTCACTGGACGCGGAGCGTCCCTTGAGGCATTCCCACGCGGAGCGTGGGAACGATCATTGCGGGGGGTTAAATCAGTGGCTCATCCGCCTTCTTCTGCTTCCAGCCGTCATTGCCCGGCAGGATCAGGTTCAGCGCAATCGCCACCACCGCGCACAGCGCGATGCCTTTGAGGCCGAAGTCATCAGGACCGGTGCCGGTGCCGACCAGCACGCCGCCGATACCGAACACCAGCGTCACCGAAACAATCACTAGGTTGCGCGCTTCGCCCAGGTCGATCTTGTGACGGATCAGGGTGTTCATGCCCACCGCTGCGATCGAACCGAACAACAGGCACAGGATCCCGCCCATCACCGGCACCGGAATGCTCTGCAGCAGCGCGCCGAACTTGCCGATGAACGCCAGGGTGATGGCGAAGATCGCCGCCCAGGTCATGATTTTCGGGTTGTAGTTCTTTGTCAGCATCACCGCGCCGGTCACTTCGGCGTAAGTGGTGTTGGGCGGGCCGCCGAACAGGCCGGCGGCGGTGGTGGCGATGCCGTCACCGAGCAGGGTGCGATGCAGGCCCGGCTTCTTCAGGTAATCGCGACCGGTCACGCTACCCACGGCAATCACGCCGCCGATGTGCTCGATCGCCGGGGCCAGCGCCACCGGAACAATGAACAGAATCGCCTGCCAGTTGAACTCCGGCGCGGTGAAGTGCGGCAGAGCGAACCATGGCGCTGCAGCAATTTTCGCTGTGTCGACCACGCCGAAATAGAACGACATGGCAAAACCCACCAGCACGCCGGAAATGATCGGCACCAGACGGAAGATGCCTTTGCCGAACACCGCCACGATCAGCGTGGTCAGCAGCGCCGGCATGGAAATCATCATCGCCGTCTGATAGTGGATCAGTTCAGTGCCGTCACCGGCCTTGCCCATCGCCATGTTCGCGGCAATCGGCGCCATGGCCAGGCCGATGGAGATGATCACCGGACCGATCACCACTGGTGGCAGCAAACGGTCAATGAAGCCGGTGCCTTTGATCTTCACGGCCAGGCCGAGGAAGGTGTAGACGAAACCGGCTGCCATCACCCCGCCCATGGTCGCGGCGAGGCCGAACTGGCCCTTGGCGAGAATGATCGGCGTGATGAAGGCGAAGCTCGACGCGAGGAAGACCGGCACCTGACGCCCGGTGACGATCTGGAACAGGATCGTCCCCAGACCCGCGGTGAACAGTGCCACGTTGGGGTCCAGGCCGGTGATCAGCGGCATCAGCACCAAGGCGCCGAAGGCCACGAACAGCATCTGCGCGCCGGACAGCACCGTGCGCCAGAGCGGATCGTTGAACTCTTGCTGCATGGTTACGCGTCCTTCTGCTTGGTGCCGAAGATCTTGTCACCAGCATCGCCAAGCCCAGGAATAATGTAGCCGTGCTCGTTCAAACGTTCATCGATGGACGCGGTGTAGATGGTCACGTCCGGGTGCGCCTGTTCGACGGCAGCAATGCCTTCCGGCGCGGCCACCAGGACCATGGCACGGATGTCGCGGCAACCGGCCTTTTTCAGCAGATCGATGGTGGCAACCATGGAGCTGCCGGTGGCGAGCATCGGGTCGATGATCATCGCCAGGCGCTCGTCGATTTCCGGTACCAGTTTTTCCAGATAGGTGTGCGCTTGCAGGGTTTCTTCGTTGCGGGCAACGCCCACAGCCGAGACCTTGGCGCCCGGGATCAGGCTGAGCACGCCTTCGAGCATGCCGATACCGGCACGCAGGATCGGCACGACGGTGATCTTCTTGCCGGCGATCTTCTCCACCGACACGGTGCCGCACCAGCCGGCAATGTCGTAGGATTCGAGCGGCAGATCTTTTGTAGCTTCATAGGTCAACAGGGCGCCGACTTCCTGAGCGAGCTCGCGGAAATTCTTGGTGCTGATGTCAGCGCGGCGCATCAGGCCGAGTTTATGACGGATCAGCGGATGGCGGATCTCGAGGATGGGCATGGGAAAGGCTCCGGCGGCGGGCAAAAAAACCGGCCTAGATTAATCTATCCGAGGGTGATGTCCTATAGGACATTCTGTACGTTAGTCCATAAGAGCTTGATTCGACCTCGCGGGATGCGTACCTTTGCCCGCTTTTCCAATTCCGCCAACCCCTGGAGAGCGCCATGTCCGCTGATCTCGAGCATATCCGTCAAATCATGCGAGAGGCTGACTGCCTGTACACCGAATCTGAAGTCGAGGCGGCCATCGCCCGCGTCGGTGGACAAATCAACGAACAACTGGCTGACAGCAATCCGGTGGTGTTCTGCGTGATGAACGGCGGCCTGATCTTCTCCGGCAAACTGCTGACGCATCTGCAATTCCCGCTGGAAGCGTCCTACCTGCACGCGACCCGTTATCGCAACGAAACCAGCGGCGGCGACCTGTTCTGGAAAGCCAAGCCGGAAGTCTCGTTCATCGACCGCGACGTGCTGATCATCGACGACATCCTCGACGAAGGTCACACCCTGGGCGCGATCATCGACTTCTGCAAACACGCCGGCGCGCGCAAAGTGCACACCGCCGTGCTGATCGACAAGGATCACGACCGCAAGGCACGTCCTGACCTGAAAGCCGATTTCGTCGGCCTGCCATGCATCGACCGCTACATCTTCGGTTATGGCATGGACTACAAGGGCTACTGGCGCAACGCCAACGGGATTTACGCCGTTAAAGGCATGTAAGAACCTGCATTGCCCCCTGTGGGAGCGAGCCTGCTCGCGAAGGCGTCGTGTCAGTCAGCATCATTGAAAACTGACACACCGCTTTCGCGAGCAGGCTCGCTCCCACAGTTGTTTTTGTGTGTGCTGATCCTTGCGCGACAGCCATGCTAGAGTGCTCGGCCCCGCCCTCCGGAGCCTGTCATGCGCCTCTTGATCTGCAGTCTCGCCGCCCTGTTGCTGTCTCTCAGCCTGCCGCTGTCCGCCGCGCCGATGCACAGCCAGTTCCTGCCGCCGGACGATCTGACCCTGCGCGACGCTGAACCCGAGCAGCAGCAACTGCTGCAGGTCAGCGAGTATTCGGTGGTGGTCGGTGCGCAGCGCCAGTCCAATCAGCAGCCGATTCCGGTCACCTCATCCTTGTTGATCCGCCTCAAAGGCAAATCGCTGAACAAGGGCGCGAGCATTTCTCAGGTGCTGGTGAGTTTCGACGGCGAAAGCAAAAGCCTGAAAAAGCCGGCCTACGATGACAAAAGCAAAACCCTGACGCTGTTCTATCCGCTCGCTCAATACCGCGTGGTGATGGATCTGTTGCGCAATGACACGGTGTATGTGCAGTTCCTCAGTTATGCCAACGGCCATATCTGGGCCGATTTGCACACCGGGGCGATTCGTCCGCGTTGAGCCGGGCGGTCGGGCAGGGGTAAACTGCCCGCCCCGTGTCATGTCTGCGAGCTGGAGTCGGCAATGCGTAAAGATAAGAAACAAGTGATTGGTGACGAGATCAGCGATGAGCAGATCAAGCCGTTCCTCGATTTTGAGCCGGTCGACGCCACTTCGCCGTCGCTGCACAAACTGATCAAGGCCTATCGCGGTTTGCGCATCGATGACTTCGAGCGCTTTCTGGGCTTCTTTGTTGCGGCGGGTTATGACGTCGATGGCAAGGATGAGCAGGGCAAGACCTTTGTTGACCTGATCGCCGATCAGCGCAACGCCCCGGACTACATCGAGCTGATCGAAAAGTCCCGCGGTTAAGGGCAAAAGACAAGATCAAAAGATCGCAGCCTTCGGCAGCTCCTACATGGGATTTATGTTGGCCCTGTAGGAGCTGCCGAAGGCTGCGATCTTTTGATTCTGGCGTCCATAAAAAACGCCCCGATCGGGGCGTTTTTTATGCCGCAAGATCAAGCGAAGCTTGGTGTCTCGCTGCTTTCTTCAACCAGTTCCAGGGCGATGTTGTTCTGCGTGTTGATCTTGCGATACAGCGCAGCATCGGTTTCCAGAACCTTTTCACGGGCCGGGAAGATCTCCGCCAGTTTGCTTGCCCACTCGCCGGACGCCTTGGCCGGGAAGCACTTCTCGATCAGCTCGAGCATGATCGAAACGGTCACCGACGCACCTGGCGATGCGCCGAGCAGGGCAGCGAGGGAGCCGTCCTTCGCCGCGACCAGTTCGGTACCGAACTGCAGGATGCCGCCCTTTTTCGGGTCCTTCTTGATGATCTGCACCCGTTGGCCGGCCACTTCCAGGCGCCAGTCTTCGGCTTTCGCCTGCGGGTAGAAACGGCGCAGGGATTCCAGACGCTGTTCCATCGACTGCATCACTTCGCTGACCAGGTACTTGGTCAGGTCCATGTTGTTTTTCGCCACCGCCAGCATCGGCCCGATGTTACCGGCGCGCACCGACATCGGCAGGTCCATGAAGGAGCCATGCTTGAGGAACTTGGTGGTGAAACCGGCGTATGGCCCGAACAGCAGGGATTTCTTGCCGTCGACGACGCGAGTGTCGAGGTGCGGCACCGACATCGGTGGCGAACCCACGGCCGCTTGGCTGTAGACCTTGGCCTGGTGGTGCTTGACCACTTCCGGGTTGTCGCAACGCAGCCACTGGCCGCTGATCGGGAAGCCGCCGAAGCCTTTGCTTTCTTCGATGCCCGAAGCCTGCAGCAACGGCAGGGCCGCGCCACCGGCACCGAGGAAGACAAACTTTGCGTCGACTTCGCGGGTGTTGCCGTTGTTGACGTCCTTGATGCTGACGGTCCAGCCGGCGCCGTTACGCTTGAGGCCGGTCACGCGCTTGCAGTATTTGACCTGGGTGTCCGGAGCACTGCTCAAATGCTTGAGCAACTGATTGGTCAGGGCGCCGAAGTTGACGTCGGTGCCGTTCATTACGCGGGTGGCGGCGAGGACTTCGTCGGGCGAGCGGCCCGGCATCATCAGCGGCATCCACTCGGCCATCTTGCCCTTGTCTTCGGTGTACTCCATGTCGGCAAACGCGTGGTGCTTGCTCAGGACATTGAAGCGCTCCTTGAGGAACGACACACCGCTTTCGCCCTGAACGAAACTCAGGTGCGGAACCGGGCTGATGAAGGATTTGCACGAGCCGAACGTGCCTTTCTTGGTCAGGTACGACCAGAACTGCTTCGACACCTCGAACTGGGTGTTGATGTGCACGGCTTTCTTGATGTCGACGCTGCCATCGGCAGCCTGCGGGGTGTAGTTCAGCTCGCACAGGCCGGCGTGACCGGTACCGGCGTTGTTCCACGGATTGGAACTCTCGGCGGCGCCGGAATCCATCAGCTCGACGACTTCCAGCTTGATCGCGGGGTCGAGCTCTTTGAGCAGTACGGCCAGGGTGGCACTCATGATGCCGGCCCCTACCAGAACTACGTCGACTGCTTCGTTATGCGCCATTTAACGCGTCTCCCAAATCTGCAGCACCAAATTGTCGGCATGGCTGCCAGGCGTTCCAGGGCAGGTCAGTGGGCCCGGGCTATCCGTGGTCAGGTGGGCCATGTCCGAATCTTCGCAATTTTTCGCAACTTCGACGGATGCGTGCGGCCTGGTTTCAAGCGTTCCATGAACGCATTTTCACGCAGGGCTGGCAATTCGACTTATGGTCGAGTCATCCGTTTTCGTGCAACCAAATCCGTAGCGGACAGGCTTCAGGCTCCGATGTTCGAGGTATACCCGGTCCTGTGTCGTTGGGCTGTTTCAGACGCTAATGGTGCATGTTCAGACGCAAAACTATTCATTTGCTCGCCACACTCTTGTGAAGTTGTGAAAACCCGTTTTTTTCACGCTCTTTTGAAGACGTGAACCTCAAAAAAGGGCTGCCTTGGCCTGGCACCTGCCCGCTAGGGCAAAACAACGCGGTGGCCGAGCGAATGACAGCTCTGCAGATTCGCGAAAAGCGGGTTTTTGCCGGAAGAACAGGCAAGCGCGCCAACTTCACTCGATCTGTGTGGGCGGCTCTCTGTGGGCGATTTTGATGTCGATGCATGCGCATTGACGCTGTTGCGGGGCCCGATCAGGAGACGTCCTTATAATCGGGGGGAGATTGTAGCGAAGAAATGCGCGCAGTTGCTCGTGTTTAATGACTTTTATTAGGCATCCGGTCAGATGCTCAACTGCACCTGACCCCGTGCGCGCATTTGTCGCGGTACGACCCGGGCGCTGGCGGGCAGCGGCTGGTTCAACCAGGTCAGGCGTATTTCTTCAATTTCCACCCAGCCGTCGCCCATCGGTTGCAGGCTGCACTGCTTGAAGGCCTGGCAGCGGCCGTTGCGGTCGAGCAGGGCAAAGCTGCGATGCAGCGGGCGTGGGGCGAACAGCGAGATCAGATAACGCATGGCAGAGTTCCTTGAATGAGGACTGCTTTGAAGCTTGTCGGCAAGCCATGACGCCAGAGTGTATGGACGGTGAAGAATGTGTGACAGGAACCGCTTTCGGCGGGGTTTGTCTGACATTGCAGTATTCACTGTGCGGCGCTGGTTACGCGCAGTGGCCCACCGCTATACTGCCGGCCTGTTTGTGCCTGATTCTGGAGAGAAGAGCATGTTGCAACGCCTGTTGTTCGGTTTGATCACTGTCGCCGGTTTGACCCTCGCCGGCTGCGCCCACAGCCCGCAACAACTGAATCCGGAGCCGAAGCTGACCACGCAACTGCCAGCGGTCGGTCGCGGCCAGCCTGTCATCGTGCGTGTGGTCGACGGTCGTCCGTCGCCAACCCTCGGCACCCGTGGCGGTCTGTACCCGGAAACCAGCGCCATCACCGTACAGCGCGAGCAGATCCTGCCCAAGCTGCAGGCCCAGGCCGAAGCCGCCGTACGTTTGCTCGGCTTTACCCCGACCACTAACGCACCCAACGCGCCGCAGCTGACCGTGACCCTGGCCGAGCTGAAATACCAGTCGCCGAAAGAAGGCATGTACGTGACCGAAGCCACCATCGGCGCGACCTTCCGCTCCGACGTGCAGAACGCCAACCGCCGTTACAGCGGCCGTTACGGTGCGTCGCTGGACCAGCGCTTCGGCATGGCGCCGAATCAGGAGACCAATACCAAACTGGTCAGCGATGTATTGAGTGACGCACTGACGCGTCTGTTCAAGGACCCGACCGTGGGTCAGGTGCTCGCTGAGTAAGTTTGCAGCGAACGTGAAAAAGCCCGGGGCCAGTGATGGTTCCGGGCTTTTTTGTGGATCTGAGATTTGTGTCGTATGGGAAATCGATTCCCCTCACCCCAGCCCTCTCCCGAGGGAGAGGGAGCCGATCGCGTGTGCTTCAAAACCTGAGTTCGGCGCGGTATCTCATGTCGGAGCATCTACCGCAAACACCTCGGTCAGTCCCCTCTCCCCAAGGAGAGGGAGCCGATCGCGTGTGCTTCAAAACCTGAATTCGGCGCGGTATCTCATGTCGGCGTATCTACCGCAAACACCTCGGTCAGTCCCCTCTCCCTCTGGGAGAGGGCTAGGGTGAGGGTGCTTTTGACGTTCAGGCAGCCTGGGAATAGAAATCAAGCACGCTCACGCCGGTCAGCAAATCGGTCTCGGGCAAGTCCGCATGCTGATGCCCGCCCAGCGCGCAATACACCAGCCAATGCCGGTCCTGCACGTTGAAGGCGAGGCTGCCGACCAGGCTTTGCTGGTCGTCGTAAGGAGTGATGAGGTACAGGCGATCCTGGTTTTCCGCGTGCAGCATGTCGCATTCCATTCGGGTTTCGAGGCGCGCAGGGTGAAGCATCCACGTGACGATGCCATGACACAGGACAGCCATCGGTCGATTGTCAGGTTATTTGTCGCAAAGGCTGGGGCAGGGCGTCAGGGTTTGGGTAGAATCCGCGCCGCGGTCGTCGGTCTGGCGTCTGCCACACCGGTTAAGTTCGAGGTCTGTGATGTCGCTGCACTTGATGACGCTGTTTACCGCCCATCCCGCCAAGTTGATCAACCTGCTGGCCTTGCTCCTGGCCTTTCCGGGCAGCTGGCTGCTGCACGCGACCCGCCGCCGAGAGCAGCGCGCCCAGGCCAGTCTCGCCGCCCAGCGCCAGGCGCAGCCGAATGCCGAGCCGATGCTCGATTGGGCGACGTTGCGCATGAACCGGTTTTTCTATCGTTTTGGTTTTGCTTGCCTGGGGCTTGCGTTGATCGTCTCCTGGATCAGCACCCGCTTTTAAAAAGCAAAGATCGCAGCCTTCGGCAGCTCCTACAGGATGTACATCATTCCCATGTAGGAGCTGCCGAAGGCTGCGATCTTTTGATATTGCTGTTGCTTTACAGCGGCAATCCAGCCTTGACCCGATACTGATTGCGCACCGGCGTCGCATATTGCAGCACCAGGTACGGCCGATGCTCAGCGGGGCAGGCGTCCAGTCGGCTTTGCCATTCATCCTGCGCCTTGGCCAGTTCGTCAGCCGGGAACACCTCGGCCGCCGTAGGCACATTCAGTTGCGGATCGGCATCCGCCCACTGCGCGTACGCCAGGTAATGCACCGGGAACAACCGGTAGCCGCCGAGAATCTGCTTGTCCATTTCGATCGCCAATTGCTTGGTGTCCTCGAACACTTCGGTGATCGGCGCGGCAAAGTTCACGTGGACCCGGCCCTTATAACCGGTGATGCCCTTGGCGATGCTCACGTCATCCTCGCCCGGCGCTTTGGCGTAGGTGCCGGTGGTGGCGCGTATGTAGAGTTCGCGGGCCTTGGCCTGGTCGCAAGGGTCGTACTCATAGCTGATCGACACTGGCGTCACGTTGAGCGAGCGGATCACTTCGCCGAACGGCTCGTCCTTGCGGCTCATGTGGAACATCTTGAGGATCGCCGACTCGGTGCGGTCGTCGCCGTCCTTCGCCCGACCTTCAGCCTGAGCAATCCAGATCGACGCGCAATCGTTGCGTATCGAGTGATTGATGTACGCCGACAGCAATTGATACGCCGCCATTTTCTCGCGACGGCCGGTGATCGAACGGTGGACGATGAAGCTCTTGTTCAAGCGCATCAGGTCACTGACAAACGGCTTCTGCAGCAGGTTGTCGCCAATCGCGATGCGCGGCGTCGGCAGGCCGGCGTGGTACACGGCGTAGTTGACGAAGGCCGGGTCCATGACGATATCGCGGTGGTTGGCGATGAACAGGTAGGCGCTGCCGGACTTGAATTGCTCGACACCGGTATACGTCACGCCGTCGGTGGCGCGCTCGATGGTGTGGTCGACGTAGAACTCGACTTTGTCCTGTAAGGTAGCCACGGAATTCACGTCGGCAAACTCACGACGCAGCCGATGGGCTATAAGAGGTTTGAGCATCCAGCCGAAGGCACCGGCAAAACGCGGGAAGCGGAAGTGGGTGAGGATATCTAGAAACGCCTTGTCGCCGAGCAGCCTTGCCAGTACCGCAGGTACTTCGCTGTCGTCGTAAGGTCGGATGGCATCGAATTCGCCCATCATGCTCTCTTGTTGGAAACGGCTAGGGTAAGTAAAGGGTTTGATCGAAAACCCGCGGGGCACGGTCTGAAAAGTAGTCAGACAAAAATAGCCCTGCAAATAGACCGGCGATTATACGCACAAGTCACTGGGGAGACCGCGATGCTGGAAAATGCACTGTATGAATGTCCGTATTGCGGTGAGGAAGTCGAGACCACTCTGGATTTGTCCGCTGGGGATCAAACGTATATCGAAGACTGCCAGGTGTGCTGTCGTCCGATCACCTTTGTCCTGCAGGTACATGAAGAAGAGTGGCATCTGGAAGTCTTCAGCGAAAACGAGTGAGGGCCGCGTATGCAGCGCATCTACGAACCGGCGAACCTGATGGAGGGCGAAATGCTCAAGGGCATGCTTGCCACTGAGGGGATCGAGGCGCATCTGATTGGCCGTGATCTGGTGGGCGGTGCGGGTGAATTGCCGATCTTCGGCCTGCTCTGGCTGTCGGTGGATAACGATCAGGCCGAATACGCCCGCGAGTTGATCACCGCGTACAATGCCGCGCTGCCGCTGCCCGGCGACGAACCGGAAAGCTTTCCCGGCACGCTGGTCTGTTAGGCTGGCGTTCGTTTGATCAAGAGTCGTGCTGCCCCATGTGTGGACGTTATGCCCTGTTTCGCTGGAACCGCGACTTCGCGACCCTGCCAGGTTTTCCCGCCGATCAGCAGGCGCAGTGGAACATTTCCCCGAATGATTCGGTGTTGATGCTACGTGCCGAAGAAGACGGCCAGCGCACCTTGGCCCGTGCGCGCTGGGGCCTGACGCCGCCGTGGCTGACCGATCTGTCGAAGACCCCGGCCCATGCCCGCGCCGAAACCGTCGCTGAACAACCGATGTTTCGTGAGGCCTTGCGCTTGCGTCGCTGCCTGCTGCCGGCCAACGGTTTCTACGAATGGCGTGGCACCCAGCGCAAGCGCCCTTACTGGTTGACGCCGGGGGAGGGCTCGTCGTTGTTTTTCGCCGCGATCTGGGAAGCGTATCCGGTGCAGGAACAGGTCTGGCTGAGCACGGCGGTGATTACTCAGTCGGCGGCGAGTCAGCGCCGGCCGTTGATTCTTGATGAAGCGGGGCAGGCTGCCTGGCTTGATCCCGAAACGCCGCTGCATGTGTTGCAGGGTTTGCTCGCCAGTGAACCGGCGGCGCTGCGCGAGCGGGTGCTGGCGAATCTGGTGAATGATCCGAAGTTGAACGGGCCGGAGTGTTTGACCCCGGCTTGATTTGCGTGGATCAAAAGCTCCTCACCCCAGCCCTCTCCCGGAGGGAGAGGGAGCCGAATGGGGGATGCTTGAGAGGTACACCGACCTGAACGATCTGTTGTGAATCCATAATCGACTGTTTTTTTCAGGTCGATGTATAGCGCAAGACATCGCGGTCGGTCCCCTCTCCCTCCGGGAGAGGGCTAGGGTGAGGGGCTCTTGATCTTTCAGACCTTGAACTGATTGATCAACCGCCGCTGCTGCTCGGCCAGTTTGGTCAACCCGGCGCTCGCCGAACTCGATTCATCCGCACCGCCGGCCACTTCATTCGCCACCTGACCGATGTTGATCACATTGCGGTTGATGTCGTCGGCCACTGCACTTTGCTCTTCGGCCGCACTGGCAATCTGCGTGTTCATATCGTTGATCACCGACACGGCCTGAGTAATGGTCTCTAGCGCTTCGGCCGCTTTCGCCGCGTGCTGCACGCTTTCGTCGGTGCGGTTCTGGCTGTCTTCCATGACGCGCACCACATCGCGCGTGCCCTGTTGCAACTGCTGGATCATGCTCTGAATTTCTTCAGTGGCCTTCTGGGTTTTCTGCGCCAGATTGCGCACTTCATCCGCAACCACGGCAAAACCGCGACCCTGCTCGCCGGCGCGCGCGGCTTCGATTGCCGCGTTCAGTGCCAGCAGGTTGGTCTGTTCGGCGATGCCGCGAATGGCGGTGAGGATGGCGTTGATGTTTTCGCTGTCCTTGGCCAGGGTCTGCACCACCTCGACAGCCTTGCCGATTTCCACCGCCAGTACGCCAATCGAATTCGAGGTGTCGCGCACGATCTGCATGCCCTGGCTGGCGGCCTGGTCGGCGTGGCTTGCCGCTTGTGCGGCCTGGGTGGCGTTGCGCGCCACGTCCTGGGCGGTGGCGGTCATTTCCTGCACCGCAGTCGCCACCTGATCGATTTCGGCCATTTGTTTCTGCACGCCGATGTTGGTGCGGATGGCGATGTCGGCGGTGTGTTCCGAAGAATCGCTGACGCTCTGCACCGAGGTCACCACTTGGGTGATCATCGCCTGCAATTTGGCGAGGAAGGTGTTGAAGCCTTTGGCAATCGAGCCCAATTCGTCGCTGCGGTCACTGCTCAAACGACGGGTCAGATCGCCTTCGCCCTGAGCGATGTCATCAAGCATGGCGACCATTTGCTTGAGTGGCCGCGCAATGCCGTGACCCACCAGCCAGATCACTAGCAGGCCGATGCCGGCGATGATCAGGCCGACCATGGCCATGCCGAAGGTGTCGGATTTGCGCTGGGCATCAAGATCAGCCTGGAGGTTTTGCAGATCGGCCATGACCGCGTTGAGCGGCAATTGCAGCATCAGTGTCCAGCGTGCGTCGGTCTGGCCGATGCCGAACGGCAGGTACAGTTCGATGCGGCCCTTGGCCTGATTCACCGAATAGGTGACCTCGTCGCGCTTGAGATTGGCGAGATTGCTGGCCTGTTCGGCGTCGAGGATGTCGCTGACTTTTTCACCAAATTTGCTCGAGTCCTTGGTGTAGGCAACGATCCGCCCGTTGCCGCCGACCAGCGCCATTTCACCGGCGCCGCTGTAAAGCTTCTGATTGGCGGCGAGCAGCATGTCCTGAATGAAGTTCACCGAGAGGTCGGCGCCGACGATGCCCTGGAACGCGCCGTTGACCATGATCGGTTCAATGAACGAGGCGAGCATGACAATCTTGTCACCGACCTTGTACGGTGCCGGGTCGATCACGCAGGGTTTCTTCGTCTCTTTCGAGCACAGGTAGTACTCGCTGGCGCGCACCCCGGTGGACAGGGTTTTCTGATCGTCGACATCGGCCAGTTTGTCCACGCCCAGGCTGCCGTCGGTATTGCGGAACCACCACGGCAAAAAGCGCCCGGTGGCCGGGTCGATACCGACCACGGCGCTGCCGATGTAGGCCGCGTCATTGTGGTCCAGTGCGTTTTTTTCCCAGCCGATGTAGGTGCCGAGAATCTTCGGGTTCTTTTCGACGTTTTCCTTGATCAGGCTGATCAGTTGTTCGCGGCTGACGCTCAGGCGCGGCTGGCCATCGGTGCCGGTTGTGCCGAGCAGGGCGTTGACCCGTACCAGACCGCCGGCAATCAGCAGCGGCGCTTCGAGTTCGCGCTGGATCTGGCTGACCTGGGTCTGCGCCAGCGAGGTCAGGCGCTGTTCGATGACTTGCTCGAACTGCGCCTGGGTGCGCTGTTGCACCATTTCTTGCGTGCGAGCGCCGGAGAACAGCGCGTACAGCACCAGCGCCGCGACCACGCTGAGAACGATGGCGCCGGCCAGGGCGGCGACGGAAAACTGGATCGACTTGAACTTCATGGGAGCTCCGCACGCAAGAGGACAAACTGCGAGGGATTTATCGGCGGGGTGGGCGCGGCCATGAGAGACGCTGGTCGGAATCGCCGCGCGATGTCGCTGACGGATCGGTGCGCGGCGGATTCAATGCGCGTTGAGGAATTTCCAGCCAGTCTTGCGGCCTTAGGTGGATGTACGCGCAATGCGTCCGTTGTATCTGGCGCCGATACAATTAGCCGCCTAGGATACGCCTCAGGTTTTCAGGGAGCTTTCGAATGAACAAGACATTAGTGGTAAGTGCTTTGAGCGCAGCGCTGTTGCTGGCCGGTTGTCAGTCGGTCAACACCACCAGCGGCGGCGCCGTGGGCGTGGAGCGCAAGCAGTACATGTTCAGCATGCTGTCCTCGCAAGAGGTCGACCAGATGTACGCGCAGTCGTATCAGAAGACCGTCGGCGAGGCGTCGAGCAAAGGTGTGCTGGACAAGACCAGTCCTGAAGCCAAGCGCGTGCAGACCATCGCCAACCGCTTGATCGCCCAGGCGCCAACCTTCCGCCCGGACGCGGCGCAGTGGCAATGGGAAGTCAATCTGATCAAGAGCGATGAGCTCAATGCCAACTGCGGTCCCGGCGGCAAGATCATCTTCTACACCGGGCTGATCGACAGCCTGAAACTCACCGACGATGAAATCGCTGCGGTCATGGGCCATGAAATCGCCCACGCCCTGCGCGAGCACGGTCGTGAAGCGATGTCCAAGGCTTACGGAATGGAGATGGCCAAGCAGGGCGCCGGTGCCCTGTTCGGTCTGGGGCAGGACAGCCTGGCGCTGGCCGACACCGTGGCCAACTACGGCATGACCTTGCCCAACAGCCGCGCCAACGAAAACGAAGCCGACCTGATCGGCCTGGAACTGGCCGCCCGCGCCGGCTACAACCCGAACGCGGCGATCACCCTGTGGGACAAGATGAGCAAGGCTTCCGAAGGCGCGCCACCGGAATTCATGAGCACTCACCCGGCCTCGAGCAGCCGCATTGCTGCGTTGCAGGCAGCGATTCCGAAGGTGATGCCGCTCTACAACAGCAGCAAGCGATAAGCTGCAAGCTGCAAGCTAAAGCAGATGTGCGTGGCTTGCAGCTTTTTACTTGCAGCTTGCAGCTAGAAGCTTGCAGCTGCTTCAAACCCAGCCGCTGCTCTGCATCGCTTTATAAACCGCAACAATCGCCAGAATCATGAACGCCGAAGCCGCGAGGCGGCGGATCAGGGTCAGCGGCAGTTTCTCTGCGGCAAAGTTACCCGCCAGTACTACCGGCACGTTGGCAATCAGCATGCCCAAGGTGGTGCCGATAATCACCAGCCACAGTTCCGGATATTGCGCGGCGAGCATCACCGTGGCGATCTGCGTCTTGTCGCCGATTTCCGCGAGGAAGAACGCGATCAGCGTGGTCAGGAACGGCCCGAACTTGCGCGCCGTGCTGGCTTCGTCGTCATCCATTTTGTCCGGGACCAGGGTCCACAGCGCCGTGGCGGCGAAGCTGGCGGCGAGGATCCAGTGCAGGACGGCGTCGGAGAAGAAACTGCCGACCCAGGCACCTACCGCACCGGCTGCTGCGTGGTTGGCCAGGGTCGCGGCGACAATCCCGGCGATGATCGGCCAGGGTTTGCGAAAGCGAGCGGCGAGAATCAGCGCGAGCAGTTGCGTCTTGTCGCCGATTTCGGCCAAGGCAACGATAGCGGTGGGAACGAGTAACGAGTCCAGCATCAGGGATTTCCTAAGGGGCGGGTCGACACGGCTATGACACGTACAGCCTTCCCGCCCCGGGTAAGGTGTGCGTGTCATAGGTCTTGTCAAACCCTACGATCCGTCTGGTGCGGACGCTTGGGTCGCATACGCCATGATCTGAGGATCAAGTATGTTGACGTATGCCGGACGAGCTTGGCGCTCGTGGGAGACTACTCCCCTAGGACGGAGCGGATTCTGCCTAGGCAAATCCGATTGGGCAAGAACAAATTTTCAGCCGCGCTTGGCCCGATAGATCCGGAAACCATTGCCTTCAGCCTTGATCGCACACACGCCCAGGTGCTCCTCGATCAACGGCTGATACTTGAGGAAGCTGTTCGCCACAAGGCGCAGTTCGCCACCGTTTTTTAAATGTTTAGCCGCTTTTCGCAGCAGGTTCTCCGTAGCGAAATAATCGGTGTGCACGCCGACATGGAATGGCGGATTGCTCAGAATCGCGCTCAAACCCATCGGCGCCGCGTCGATGCCGTCGCCGGTCAGCACTTCGGCTTCCAGGCCATTGGCGGCCAGGGTCAGACGGCTGCTGGCAGCGGCGAACGCGTCGACATCCAGCAACGTCACCTGATTGTGCGGATAGCGACGTTTCACCGCAGCCCCGAGCACGCCGGCGCCGCAACCGAAATCGAGCAGATGGCCGCTCGGCAGTTTGTCCAGATGCTCCAGCAGCAGGGCGCTGCCGCGATCCAGGCGCCCATGGCTGAACACGCCCGGCAAGCTGATGACTTTCAACGGCCCTTCGGCCAGCGGCAGTTCGTAGGTCTGCGCCAGGCTTTCCAGCGGTTTCGCTTCAGGCGCATTGGCCACGGTGACTTGCCAGAGCTGGCAGTGGCGAGCGCTGTCGAGTTTGCGTGGCTTGCCGAACGGGTTGAGCTGTTTGGACGCGCCTTCGATGCCGCTGCGTTTTTCCCCGACCAGAAACACCTCACGCCCGGCCAGACGCGACGCCACGGCGTTGAGGATGTAATCGGTGAGGTCCTTGGACTTGGGCAGGAACACCACAGCGCTGTCGAAATCGCGCTCCGGGACATTCACGCCGAACTGGCTGCGGCCCTCGAAACGCGCGTCCAGTGCGGCTTGGTCGCCAGCGTGCCAGCACCAGCCGAACGCATTCGGCAGACGCCCGAGCAAATCATCGGCGGGCAGGCCGGCCAACAGCAGCGAACCCTGGAATAACTCGGCCTGACGAAGCAGTACTTCACTGCGCGGATCCATAACTGCTCCTTGAAAAAAAGTGCCGCAGTTTATCAACTGACGACCCGCAGCGCCTCACCGCTGAAGAACGCCTGGGCATTTTCGCTCAGTTGCCCGACGATACGCTGGCGCGCCTCGCGACTGCCCCAAGCGTTATGCGGGGTGACGATCAGGCGCGGGATATCGGCGGCGAGCAGCGGATTGCCCTGGGTCGGTGGCTCGACACTCAACACATCGGTGGCCGCACCGCCGAGATGACCGCTGCGCAAAGCGTCGGCCAGCGCCTGCTCATCGATCAGGCCGCCACGAGCGGTATTGACCACAAATGCGCCGGGCTTCATCGCGGCCAGTTCGCCGGCGCCGATGAAGTTCCGGGTGTGCTCGTTGAGCGGGCAGTGCAGGGTCAGGGCGTGGATCTGCGGCAGCAGTTCTTTCAGCGGCAAGCGATCCGGCCGAGCCGGGCGCCCCGGAATCTGCCCGAGCAACACGCGCATGCCGAACGCTTCGGCCAATCGCGCCACGGCGCCACCGAGCTCGCCATGGCCGAGCAGGCCGAGGGTTTTGCCTTGCAGTTCGACGATCGGGTAGTCGAGCAGACAGAACTGTTTCGCCTGTTGCCAGCGGCCTGCGCCCACAGCCTTTTGATAGTCGGCCAGGCGCGTAGCGAGGTTGAGCAACAGCATGATCGTGTGTTGCGCCACCGACGGCGTGCCGTAAGCCTGGCAATTGCACACGGTGATGCCGTGGGCGCGGGCGGCAGTGAGGTCGACATTGTTGGTGCCGGTGGCGCTGATCAGGATCAGTTTCAGTTGCGGGTTGGCAGCCATCGCGGCCGCGTCGATCACGACTTTGTTGGTGATCGCCACACTGGCGCCGTGCAGGCGTTCGCTGACCTGTTCCGGCAGAGTCTGGGCGAACAGCTGCAAGTCGCTGAAGCATTCGCGCAACGGACCGAGGTCCAGATCGCCGAGGTCCAGCGAAGGGTGATCAAGGAATACCGCGCGGCGCGTGTTCGTCATCAACTGTACCTTTTGTGCTGTGAGCGGAGGGCGTACTCTGCCGAGCCTACCAGATGAAACAATTGGTTACTCGACACCGAGATGCCTTGAACTCTTGTGGGAGCGAGCCTGCTCGCGAAAGCTCTGGCCCAGTCAACATCTCTGTTGGCTTACCCAGCGCTTTCGCGAGCAGGCTCGCTCCCACAGGGAAAGCATTCGGCAATGAGCCCAGTGTGAACATTCGAATCCTGAGGAGCCCCCATGTACTGGACCGAGTTCTTGACCGTTGCCCTGATCCATCTGCTCGCCGTGGCCAGCCCCGGCCCGGACTTTGCCGTGGTCGTGCGCGAGAGCGTGACCCACGGGCGCCGCGCCGGCACCTGGACCGCGCTGGGCGTGGGCTCGGCGATTTTCCTGCATGTCGGCTATTCGTTGCTCGGCATCGGTCTGATCGTGTCGCAGTCGATCGTGCTGTTCAACGCGCTGAAGTGGGCCGCCGCCGCGTATCTGCTTTACATCGGCTTCAAGGCCTTGCGCGCGCAACCGGCGAAAACCGTCACCGATGACTTGCACCGGGAAACCGGCGTACGCACCGCGCGGGGCGCCTTTACCTCGGGCTTCGTCACCAACGGTCTGAACCCGAAAGCCACGCTGTTTTTCCTCTCGCTGTTCACCGTGGTGATCAACCCGCACACACCGCTGGCGGTGCAGGCCGGTTACGGCGTTTACCTGGCGGTGGCGACGGCGATCTGGTTCTGCCTGGTGGCGATGCTGTTCAGCCAACAACGCGTGCGCGCCGGCTTCGCCCGCATGGGCCACTGGTTCGACCGCACCATGGGCGCCGTGCTGATCGCTCTCGGCGTGAAAATCGCGTTCACCGAGATGCACTGACCGGGCCGCGTTGTTCTCTTGCAGGAGCTGACGAGTGCAACGAGGCTGCGATCTTTTGATCTTGTCTTTTCATAAGCAAATCAAAAGATCGCAGCCTTCGGCAGCTCCTACAGGGGCCATATCCAATTTCCTGATACCTGGGGTGCTGGCGCAAAGCTAGCATTTGTACGGCTCTGCAAATCATTCCTTTGGCTGATTTGACTGTCATGCTGGCGCACTAGAGTACGAATCTCTCCGCCAACACCGTGCAGTCAGAAAAGGGATTCTTATGTTGCAGACTCGGGTCATTCCGCCGGCCGATGGGGCCTACCAGTATCCATTGCTGATCAAACGGCTGCTGATGTCCGGCGCCCGTTACGAGAAAACCCGCGAAATCATCTACCGCGACCAGTTGCGCTACAGCTATCCGACCCTGATCGAGCGGGTTGCGCGGCTGGCCAACGTGCTGACGGCTGCTGGCGTGAAGGCCGGTGACACCGTGGCGGTGATGGACTGGGACAGCCACCGTTACCTGGAATGCATGTTCGCCATTCCGATGATCGGCGCGGTGATCCACACCATCAATGTGCGCCTGTCACCCGAGCAGATCCTCTACACCATGAACCACGCCGAGGACCGCTTCGTGCTGGTCAACAGCGAGTTCGTCGGGCTGTATCAGGCCATCGCGCCGCAGCTGACCACGGTGGAGAAAACCCTGCTGCTGACCGATCTGCCGGAGAAAACCGCGGAGCTGCCGAACCTTGTCGGCGAATACGAGCAACTGCTGGCCGCTGCGAGTGCGCAATACGATTTTCAGGACTTCGACGAAAACTCGGTCGCCACCACGTTCTACACCACCGGCACCACGGGCAATCCGAAAGGCGTGTATTTCACCCATCGGCAACTGGTGCTGCACACCATCGGCGTGGCGACGATCATGGGTTCGATCGACAGCGTGCGGCTGCTCGGCACCAACGATGTGTACATGCCGATCACGCCGATGTTCCACGTCCACGCCTGGGGGTTGCCGTACGTGGCGACCATGCTCGGGCTCAAGCAGGTTTATCCGGGGCGTTACGATCCGGAGTATCTGGTGGAGTTGTGGCGCAAGGAGAAAGTCACCTTTTCCCATTGCGTGCCGACCATCCTGCAGATGCTGCTCAACGCCAAAGCCGCGCAGAGTGCCGACTTCGGCGGCTGGAAGATCGTCATTGGCGGCAGCGCACTCAATCGCAGTCTTTATGAAAACGCCAAGGCCCGTGGCATTCAGCTGACGGCCGCTTACGGCATGTCGGAAACCGGGCCGCTGGTGTCCTGCGCGCACCTCAACGACGAATTGATGGCCGGCAGCGAAGACGAGCGCACCACTTACCGGATCAAGGCCGGCGTGCCGGGGCCACTGGTCGAAGCGGCGATTGTCGACGGCGAGGGCAATTTCCTTCCGGCCGACGGCGAAACCCAGGGCGAACTGGTGCTGCGCGCGCCATGGCTGACCGAAGGTTATTTCAACGAACCGCAGAAGGGCGCCGAGCTCTGGGCCGGTGGCTGGTTGCACACCGGTGACGTCGCCACGCTCGACAGCATGGGCGTGATCGATATTCGTGATCGCATCAAGGACGTGATCAAGACCGGCGGCGAGTGGATCTCCTCACTCGACCTCGAAGACCTCATCAGCAGGCATGCGGCGGTACGCGAAGTAGCAGTGGTGGGCATCGCCGATCCGCAGTGGGGCGAGCGCCCGTTTGCCTTGCTGGTGGTCCGCGAAGGCCAGGTGATCGGCGCACGGGAACTGAAGGAACACCTCAAGCCGTTCGTCGAGCTGGGGCACCTGAGCAAGTGGGCGATTCCCAGTCAGATCGCCCTTGTTACCGAAATTCCCAAGACCAGTGTCGGCAAGCTCGACAAGAAGCGCATTCGCCTCGACATCACCGAATGGCAGGCCAACAACAGCACCTTCCTTTCGACACTTTAAGTGCCTGCTGGCGCGCCGAAACCGGCGCGCCAGACCCACCAAGCAAGCGCTTGGCTTGTGAAATCGAAAAAATCAGCCATCCTTGCCGTGCCGACGTGTGTCGGACTGGCGAAAGGACTGTTCCAGAGTGGTTGGCGGCTGCAAATCACACTTTAGAGGGATCAAGCACTACCACCCGCTGGCTATAGTCCGCTCAAGGACTTTTTGAAAACGGAGCACACGCACTGAACGGGGCGAGCAACTCTGGAACGATTTCGGGCAGCCCTGGCGCCCGGTCCTCCACAGCGTTTTTAAAAGTACTCACTGCCATAACAATAATGCACATGGAGTAGCGTCGATGACCTCAGTAAACCAGTTCTGGCGCCGGGCGAAACTGCCTCTGGCGGTCAGTCTTGCCTCCTCGCTCGCCGGGCCTGCATTCGGCGTCAGTTTCAACGTCGGTGAAATCGAAGGCCAGTTCGACTCGTCCCTGTCGATCGGTGCCAGTTGGTCTACTCAGAGCCCGAACAAGAACCTCATCGGCGTCAACAACGGCGGCCGCGGCCTGTCGCAGACCTCCGATGACGGTCACGCCAACTTCAAGAGCGGCGAAACCTTCTCGAAGATCTTCAAGGGCATCCATGACCTTGAATTGAAATACGGCGACACCGGCGTGTTCGTCCGTGGCAAGTACTGGTACGACTTCGAACTGAAGGACGAGAGCCGCGAGTTCAAGGACATCAGCGACAGCAACCGTAAAGAGGGCGCCAAGTCCTCCGGCGGGCAGATCCTCGACGCCTTCGTCTACCACAACTACGCGATTGCCGATCAGCCGGGCTCCGTGCGTCTGGGCAAACAGGTAGTGAGCTGGGGTGAAAGTACCTTCATCGGCGGCGGCATCAACTCGATCAACCCGATCGACGTCTCCGCGTTCCGTCGTCCGGGCGCCGAGATCAAGGAAGGCCTGATTCCGGTCAACATGTTCTACGTGTCGCAGAGCCTCACCGATAACCTCTCGGCCGAAGCGTTCTACCAACTGGAATGGGATCAGACTGTCGTCGATAACTGCGGCACCTTCTTCTCCCAGCCGGACATCGTTGCCGACGGTTGCGACAACAATTTGCGCGTACTGAACAAGCGTTCGCAGATTCCGGCGATCGCTTTGGGGCCGTTGGCCGCCAACGGTGTGAACGTCGACGAAGAAGGCGTGCTGGTGCGCCGTGGGCCGGACCGTGACGCGCGCGATAGCGGTCAGTGGGGTGCGTCCCTCAAATACATGTTCGAGCCACTCGACACCGAGTTCGGCGCCTACTTCATGAACTACCACAGCCGTGCGCCGATTTTCAGCGCCACCGGCGCACCGCAATCGGTCTACAACACCGCCGCCGGTCTGCCGGGGCCGTTTGCCGCGCTCGCACCGCTGCTGGTTGCGGGCAATTCGAATTACTTCATCGAATACCCGGAAGACATTCGTCTCTACGGTCTGAGCTTCTCCACCACCCTGCCTACCGGTACGGCGTGGAGCGGTGAGATCAGCTACCGTCCGAACGCGCCGGTACAACTGAACTCCACCGACATCCTGTTTGCCGGCGTGCGTCCGCTGGGCGGCGCGCTGACCAACGCTTCGCTGCTGACCGGCGTGCCGGGTCAGGATCTGCATGGCTATGAGCGCAAGGAAATTACCCAGATCCAGACGACCTTCACGCACTTCTTCGATCAGGTCATGGGCGCCAGCCGTCTGACCCTCGTTGGTGAAGTCGGCGCGACCTACGTCGGTGGCCTGGAAAGCCGTTCCGACAAGCGTTATGGCCGCGATCCGGTCTACGGTCCGGGTGAGTTGCCGGCCACTGGCGGTATCGATACCTGCGCCAACATCCTCAACAACAGCACGATCAACGGCGCAGGTCCTGGTTCGCCGCAGAACAACCGCAGCCGCAATTGCGAAAACGACGGTTTCACCACGTCGATGTCGTGGGGCTACCGTGGTCGGGCGATCTGGGAATACAACGACGTGTTTGCCGGTGTGAACCTGAAGCCGAACGTGGCCTGGTCCCACGACGTCAGCGGTTACTCGCCAGGCCCTGGCGGCAACTTCGAGGAAGGTCGCAAAGCGGTCAGCCTGGGCGTCGATGCCGAGTACCAGAACACCTACACCGCGAGCCTGGCCTACACCAATTTCTTCGACGGCAAGTACACCACCGTGGATGACCGCGACTTCGTGGCGCTCAGCTTCGGCGTGAACTTCTAAGCACTGCATTTCAGGACGAACGAATTTATGAAAATAACAAAGAGTCTGTTCCACGCCGGTGTTCTGGGCCTGTCGCTGCTGGCGACCAGTGTCATGGCGGCGGTGCCTGCTGCCGAAGCGGACAAACTGGGCAAGAGCCTGACGCCGATGGGCGCGGAAATGGCCGGTAATGCCGACGGTTCGATCCCGGCCTGGAAACCACTGCCGAAAAATGCCGGCAGCGTCGACAGCAAAGGCTTCCTGTCCAACCCTTACGCCAGTGAGCAGCCGCTGTTCACCATCACTGCCAAGGATGTCGACAAGTACAAGGACAAGCTTGCCCCGGGCCAGTACGCGATGTTCAAGCGCTATCCGGAAACCTTCAAGATGCCGGTCTATCCGTCCCATCGCGGCGCCACCGTGCCGGATGACGTGTTTGCCGCGATCAAGAAGAACGCCACCAGCACCAACCTGGTGTCCGGCGGCAACGGTCTGGAAAACTTCGATACCGCCGTGCCGTTCCCGATCCCGAAAACCGGTGTGGAAGTGATCTGGAACCACATCACCCGCTATCGCGGCGGCAGCGTGACCCGTCTGGTGACCCAGGCCACGCCGCAACCGAACGGCTCGTACAGCCTGGTGTACTTCCAGGATCAGTTCGTGTTCCGCGACAAGATGAAGGACTACGATCCGGCGAACCCGGGCAACATCCTGTTCTACTTCAAGCAGAAAGTGACCGCGCCGGCGCGTCTGGCTGGTGGCGTACTGCTGGTGCACGAGACTCTCGACCAGGTCAAAGAGCCACGCTCGGCGTGGGTCTACAACGCCGGTCAACGTCGTGTGCGTCGTGCACCACAAGTGTCGTATGACGGCCCGGGTACCGCCGCAGACGGCCTGCGTACCTCCGACAACCTCGACATGTACAACGGTGCGCCGGATCGTTACGACTGGAAGCTCGAAGGCAAGAAAGAGATGTACATCGCCTCCGACAGCTACAAGCTCGACGATCCGAAACTGAAGTACTCGGACATCATCAAGGCCGGCCACATCAACCAGGACCTGGCACGCTACGAGCTGCGCCGCGTCTGGCACGTGGTCGCGACCCTGAAGGAAGGCCAGCGCCACATCTATGCCAAGCGTGACTTTTACATCGACGAGGACACCTGGCAGGCAGCGGTCATCGACCACTACGACGGTCGTGGCCAACTGTGGCGTGTAGCCGAGGCGCATGCCGAGAACTACTACGACAAGCAAGTGCCGTGGTACGCCCTCGAAACCCTCTACGACCTGCAGTCCGGCCGTTATCTGGCACTGGGCATGAAGAACGAAGAGAAGCAGGCGTATGACTTCGGCTTCACCGCCACCACCAGCGACTTCACCCCGGCCGCTCTGCGTCAGGATGGTGTTCGCTAAACCTGCGTAAACCCGAGGCCGCATCCTCGTGAAAACGCCCCGACCGGTTCGGGGCGTTTTTTTGCGTGCGGTTTCACGCCGCACCGCTCATGTAGAAGCTGCCGAAGGCTGCGATCTTTTGATCCTGTTTTTGATTCTGGAAAAAGCAAAGTCAAGAGATCGCAGCCTTCGGCAGCTCCTACACGGATTCATCGTGGTCGCGATTGGTCGGTGATGCCGGATTTTGGCGGCGCTGTGTAGGCTTTTTGTAGCCATTTGTAGCAGTGACCTTCATTACCTCTTCGTTTAAGGCTAGGCTGCGGACATCTGCAACGCCGCCAATCGCCTTCGAACAAGAGCCGGCCATGACTGATCTGTCCCCACTTCCGGGTCCCGCAAGCATCACCGTCGCAGCACTGGACGGGCGTTTTTTCCGCCCACCGCTGCCTGACGGCTATGTCTTGCGGCCGCGCCTTTGCCAGCGTCTGCAGGCCGGGCTCGGAGGTCGGTTGCTGCTGGTCAGCGCCCCGGCCGGGTTCGGCAAAAGTTCGCTGGCGGTGGAGTTCTGTCAGAGCCTGCCGGCGCACTGGCAAAGTCTCTGGCTGGGCTTGAGTCCGCGTGACAGTGATCCCGGGCGTTTTCTCGAGCGCTTGCTCGAAGGGCTGCAGGACTATTTTCCGGCCTTGGGCGCTGGTGCCCTCGGCCTGTTGAAAATGCGTCAGCGCCATCAACCATTTGCTTTCGAAGAGTGGCTCGACGGTCTGCTCGATGAGCTGGCGCTGCATCTCGATCCTGCTGCACCGCTGCTGCTGGTGCTCGACGACTACCACCTCGCCCAGGGGCCTGTGCTGGATCGTTGCCTGCAATTTTTCCTCAATCATCTGCCCGATGGCTTGCTGGTGATGGTCACCAGCCGTCAGCGCCCGGACTGGCATCTGGCGCGTCTGCGCCTGTCGCGGCAGTTGCTTGAGCTGCACGAACAGGATTTGCGCCTGACCCACGACGAAGCCCTGACCTTGCTCGATCGCCACAGCAGCTCACTGCGCGGCGAAGCACTGGAAAGCCTGATCCAGCGCAGCGAAGGCTGGGTCGCCGGCCTGCGCTTCTGGCTGCTGGCGGTGGCCGAGGCGGGCAACGATGCCGCGCTGCCGCAAGCACTGAACGGCGGCGAAGGGCTGATCCGCGATTATCTGCTCGAAGAAGTCATCGATTGCTTGCCGGCCGAAGTGCAATCGTTTCTCTACGAAACCGCTCCGCAGGAACGCTTTTGCAGCGAGCTGTGCGACGCCGTCCGCGAAGCCCATGACAGCGCCGAGATCCTGCGCTTTCTGCTCGCCCATCAGGTGTTTCTGGTGCCGCTGGACGAGCACGGTCACTGGTACCGCTATCACCATTTGTTTTCTGACTTGTTGCGCAGCCGGCCGATCGCCCAGGCGATGGTGCCCAACGCCACCCTGCATTTGCGCGCCTGCCGCTGGTTCAACGCACAGGGCCTGCTCGACGAAGCGGTGGAGCAGGCGTTGCGTGCCGGGCATCTCGATGTCGCGGCGAACCTGGTACAGAACCTGTCCGAAGAACAGCTGCTCGCCGAGCAGAACGTCGGCATGCTGCTGCGCTGGAAAATGGACTTGCCCGACAGCCTGCTGATCAGCACGCCACGGCTGATTGTGCTCTACAGCTGGGCGCTGGGGCTGGCCTGTCAGCTCGATGCCGCTGAAGAGCTGGCCAGCCATTTGAGCCGTTTCCTGCCGGCGCCTTCGGCCACTGCGCAGAAATCCATGCTGGCGCAATGGCTTGCGCTGAGCGGGATCATCGCTCGCGGACGCGGCCATCGTGAACTGACCCTGCGCTATTGCAGTGAAGCGCTGGAGAGCCTGCCGGCCAAGCGTTATGGCCAGCGGCTGATGTGCCTGTCGACCTTGTCCAATCTGGCGATCGCGGACGGCGATCTGTGGCGCGCTCGTGGCCTGAACCGTGAGTCCCTCGAACTGGCGCAACGGGTCGGCAATCCATTATTCGAAGCACTGGCGCACTACGACAGGGCCCGGGTTCTGCAATCGCGGGGCGAGATCCTGCGCGCGCTGGATGAAGTGCATCAGGGCCTGGAACGCTTGCGCGGTCTGTCGCCGCAACGCCTGTACGCCGTGCGCGCACGGCTGACGTTGTATGAAGGTTTCCTGCTGGCGATGCGTTTGCAGCCGCAAGCCGCACGCCTGCGTCTGCTGGCCGGCATTGGCGAGGCGCGCGCCTGTCGCGACATCAGCGTGCTGATCGGCCACTGCGTGATTGCCCGCCTGGACGGCGCCAGCGGCGAGTTCGCCAAGGCCTTCGCCGAACTCGCCGAAGCCGAACGCCTGATGCACATCTGGGACGTACCGCCGATTTACTATCTGGCGATGATCACTCTGGTCAAATGCGAGCTGTGGCTGGCTCAGGGCCGCATCGATCTTGCCGAGGCGTGGCTTGCACGATTGGGCCAGACCTACACCGGCGAAAACGCTGCGGCGCCACCGGAATTTCATCCACAGCTGCCGCTGCATGTGGAACTGCAACAGGCGCTGCTCGATGTGATTCAGGGGCAACCGATGCTTGCCGAAGGGCGCTTGAACGTGTTGCATGAAAACGGCCAGCAGACCGGCCGGCAGTTGCTCAGTGTGATGGCGTTGACGCAGAAGGTGGCGCTGTTGCTGTCGAGTGGACGCGAGCCCGAGGCGCGCAAGGTGTTGAGTCAGGCGCTGGAAGCTGCGGCCGGCGGCGTCTACCAACCCTTTGATGCGCTGCTGAAAAGTCATGCCGACTGGATGCGCGGGCAATTGCAGCCGCTCTCCTGCAACGCGGTCGGCCAGCAATTGCTCACGCATTTTCCAACAGCCGCGCCACGCCCGGCCGTGGAAAGCTCCGCTACCGAACAACTCAGCAGCCGGGAATTGGCCGTGCTGCGCCTGATCGCTCAGGGCTGTTCCAATCAGGAAATCAGCGAGCAGTTGTTCATTTCCCTGCACACCGTGAAAACCCACGCCAGCCATATCAACAGCAAATTGGGGGTTGAGCGGCGTACGCAGGCGGTGGCGCGGGCGAAGGCGTTGGGGTTATTGCTCTAGCGCCGGTAAAATTCGCCATCGGCCGTTGCCAGCGGCGTTGACCCTGTCCAGGATTTTTCCATGACCACGCCCAGCCCTGCGCTTATCCGCGAAACCTTCCCCGTCGGCCCGCTCCAGTGCAACTGCACCATCATCGGCGACCCGATCACGAAAAAAGCCATCGTCGTCGACCCGGGCGGCAACCCCGACCTGATCATGGCGCGGCTCGATGCGCATGGCCTGAAAGTCGTCAGTATCATTCACACCCACGCCCATCTCGATCACTTCCTCGCTTCCGGGCAGATGAAAGAAAAAACCGGCGCGACGCTGCATTTGCACAAGGAAGACCAGTTCCTCTGGGAAAACCTCGAAATGCAATGCCAGATGTTCGGCGTGCCGTACACCCCGGTGCCGTCGCCGGATCGCTGGTTGAGCGATAACGAAGAACTCGCCTGCGGTTGCGGCGTGGCCCTGCACACGCCGGGACATACACCCGGTTCCATGAGCTTCTGGTTTTCCGAGGCTAAGCTGTTGATAGCCGGCGACACGCTGTTTCGTCGCGGGGTAGGGCGCACGGATTTGTGGGGTGGCGATCAGGCGACCATCGTGCGTTCGATCAAGCAGCGGCTGTATACGCTGGACGAGGACGCAACGGTTGTCACCGGGCACGGTCCGGATACGCGTCTGGGTGATGAGATGCGCGAGAACCCGTTTGTGCGTGCCTGAATTTTTTGTCACGGGTGTGCGGCGGAATTTTTGCGCATTGTCATGATCCAACGCCCGCGCAGGTCCATTGATTGATCAGTGGCCGCTGCACCACAGAATGCAAAAAGACCAGGAGCTCTCCATGTTCACCACGCGTCGTTTGATTATTGTCGCTACTGCCGTGGCCGTGCTGTCCGGCTGCGCCTCGCCCAATCCGTATGACAATCAGGGTCAGGCCGACGGTGGCTCGCAAGGCATGAGCAAAACCGCCAAATACGGTGGCCTCGGTGCGCTGGCCGGTGCACTCGCCGGTGCCGCCATCGGCCACGACAACCGTGGCAAGGGCGCCTTGATCGGCGCTGCCGTCGTCGGTGCCTCCGCAGCAGGCTACGGCTACTACGCCGACCAGCAGGAAAAGAAACTGCGCGCGAGCATGGCCAACACTGGCGTTGAAGTGCAGCGTCAGGGCGATCAGATCAAGCTGATCATGCCGGGCAACATCACTTTCGCCACCGATTCGGCGAACATCGCGTCCAGCTTCTATCAACCGCTGAACAACCTGGCCAACTCGCTGAAAGAGTTCAACCAGAACCAGATCGAAATCGTCGGTTACACCGACAGCACCGGCAGCCGCCAGCACAACATGGACCTGTCCCAGCGTCGTGCGCAGAGCGTGGCGACCTACCTGACCTCGCAAGGTGTCAGCGGTGCCAACCTGTCGGCCCGTGGCGCCGGCCCGGATAACCCGATTGCCAGCAACGGCGACGTCAACGGCCGCGCGCAGAACCGCCGGGTCGAAGTCAACCTGAAGGCGATTCCGGGTCAGCAGTACGGTGGTCAGCAGCAACAGCCGGGTACGGTGCAGCAGTATCCGTAAGCGATTGCCTGATTGAAGAAATGCCCGGTCCTGTGATTCGGGCATTTTTTTGTGTCATCTGTGCCGGCCTCTTCGCGGGCAAGCCCGCTCCCACAGGTATTGGTGGTGTACCCAAAATCTGTGTTCCACACCTGGCCCCTGTGGGAGCGGGCTTGCCCGCGAAGAGGCCAGTGTTGTCACCGCAAAATCAGCCGATACAAAAAAGCCCCCGGACAACAGCATTGTCCGGGGGCTTTTTGTTGGGCGCGAAACCCGATTACTTCTTCAGACCATAATGCTCATCGAGCATGCCCGGCGAATTCGGGCTCTTCGGTGCGTAATCACGCGGTGGTTCCTGATCGCGCGGTGGCGTCAGGCGTTCACGTGGTGCCTGCGCTGCGTCGGCGTGCAGGGCGGCGATCAGGCGCTGGCGGGTCTGCTCGTCCAGGGCCAGACGATTGGCGCCCTCGGCGAGGTGGTCCTGCACTTCCTGATAGCTCTGGGTCAGCTTCTTGACCAGCATCGCGGTGCTGTTGAAGTGCGTGACCACTTCGTTCTGATAACTGTCGAAACGCTCCTGGATATCATCCAGTTGACGCTGCGTGCGGCTCGGTGCGGCGTTCGGCGCAACGCGCGCGATCAGGAATCCAATGGCGACACCCACAACCAGGGCAAGAGTCGGTAACAACCAAACTAAGAGCGAGTGTTCCACGAGTCCTTCCTCTATAAACGGCTTTGCTTTACGTTAACGGCTCGAACCTGCGCTGTATACCGCGATTCACTCGCAATAGATTGGCACAGACAATTTGCTAGACGAGTCGACCCGATTCGAGGTCACGGAGTTCCTCCCTTGCTGATGCGTGAAACCCCCGTAGTGATTGACGGCCCTGTCGGCCAAATTGAGGCTTTGTATCTGGATAACGAGCAGCCGCGCGGCATCGCGCTGATCTGCCATCCGAACCCGGTACAGGGCGGCACCATGCTCAACAAGGTCGTCTCGACCCTGCAGCGCACCGCGCGCGACGCAGGCCTGATCACCTTGCGTTTCAACTATCGCGGCGTCGGCGCCAGCCAGGGCACGCACGACATGGGCACCGGTGAAGTCGACGACGCCCAGGCCGCCGCTGCATGGCTGCGGGAAAAACACCCGGATCTGCCGCTGACCCTGTTCGGTTTCTCCTTCGGCGGATTTGTTGCAGCAAGTCTCGGCGGCCGTCTCGAAGCCCAAGGCGTCCAGCTTGCACACCTGTTCATGGTTGCCCCGGCGGTGATGCGTCTGGGCGAGCAGGATCAACTGCCACAACACGGCGAGTTGACCGTGATCCAGCCGGAAACCGATGAAGTCATCGATCCGCAACTGGTCTACCAGTGGTCGGCACAACTCCAGCGCCCCCATGAGCTGCTGAAAGTGGCAGAATGCGGACACTTTTTTCACGGCAAGCTGACCGATCTCAAGGATCTGCTGCTGCCGCGTCTTTCGAATTGATTGCAGTCTGACAAGCGATTACCCATGACCAACCGTACCCGCATTCTCACCGGCATCACCACCACTGGCACGCCGCACCTGGGCAACTACGCCGGCGCGATTCGCCCGGCAATCCTCGCCAGCCGCGACAGCCAGGCCGATTCGTTCTATTTCCTGGCCGACTACCACGCCCTGATCAAATGCGATGACCCGCTGCGCATCCAGCGCTCGCGTCTGGAAATAGCTGCGACCTGGCTGGCCGGTGGCCTCGATGTCGATCGGGTGACCTTCTACCGCCAGTCCGACATCCCGGAAATTCCCGAGCTGACCTGGCTGCTGACCTGCGTCGCCGCCAAGGGCCTGCTCAACCGCGCGCACGCTTACAAGGCCTCGGTGGACAAGAACGTTGAGACGGGTGAAGACCCGGATGCCGGCATCACCATGGGCCTCTACAGTTACCCGGTGCTGATGGCGGCGGACATCCTGATGTTCAACGCGCACAAGGTGCCGGTCGGTCGCGATCAGATTCAACACGTGGAAATGGCCCGCGATATCGGCCAGCGTTTCAACCATCTGTTCGGTCAGGGCAAAGAGTTTTTCACCATGCCCGAAGCGCTGATCGAAGAAAGCGTGGCCACCTTGCCGGGCCTCGACGGTCGCAAGATGTCGAAGAGCTACGACAACACCATTCCGCTGTTCTCCAGCGCCAAAGAGATGAAGGACGCGATCTCGCGGATCGTCACCGACTCCAAGGCGCCCGGCGAAGCGAAAGATCCGGACAACTCGCATCTGTTCACCCTGTTCCAGGCCTTCGCCACTCCGGCGCAGGCTGACGAGTTCCGCAGCGAACTGCTCGGTGGTCTGGGCTGGGGTGAGGCGAAGAATCGCCTGTTCCAGTTGCTCGACAGCGAGTTGGGCGAGGCGCGCGAGAAGTATCACCAGTTGATCGAGCGTCCGGCGGACCTGGAAGACATCCTGCAGATCGGTGCGAAGAAGGCCCGCGCCGTGGCCACGCCGTTCCTCAATGAATTGCGTGAAGCGGTTGGCCTGCGTTCCTTCGTCAATCAGGTTCAGGTCGCCGCGACTACCAAGAAAAAAGCCGCGAAAGCCGCGCGTTTCGTCAGCTTCCGCGAGGACGACGGCAGCTTCCGTTTCCGTCTGCTGGCGGCCGATGGCGAGCAATTGCTGCTGTCGCGCAACTTCGCCGACGGCAAAACCGCCGGCCAGGTGACCAAACAGTTGCAATCCGGCGAGCCGCTGGACGTGCGTACTGAAGAATTGAGCTTCAGCGTCTGGCTGGCCGGTGAGTGCGTGGGCGACAGCCCGGCGTTTGCCAACATCGGTGCGCGGGACGCCGCCATCGAGGCGTTGCGCGTCGCACTGACTCCAGCTCAAGACTGATCGGCGGCACGACCCGACCAAGGGCCGATTGCCATTCCCACAGGCCGTCGCTACAGTGACGGCCCGTTTTTGTTGCCTTGCTAACGAATTATGACGCCCCTAGAACGATATCAAGCTGATCTGAAACGCCCGGATTTCTTCCATGACGCCGCGCAGGAAACTGCTGTGCGTCACTTGCAGCGTCTGTACGACGACTTGATCGCCGCCGACCAGAACAAGCCGGGCTTGCTCGGCAAGCTGTTTGGCAAAAAGGATCAGGCACCGGTCAAGGGCCTGTATTTCTGGGGCGGCGTCGGTCGCGGCAAGACATACCTGGTCGACACCTTCTTCGAAGCGCTGCCGTTCAAGGAAAAGACCCGCACGCACTTCCACCGCTTCATGAAGCGTGTGCACGAAGAAATGAAAACCCTGGGCGGAGAGAAGAACCCGCTGACCATCATCGCCAAGCGCTTCGCGGCCGAGTCGCGGGTGATCTGCTTCGATGAATTCTTCGTCTCCGACATCACCGACGCGATGATCCTCGGCACGCTGATGGAAGAGCTGTTCAAGAACGGCGTGACCCTGGTCGCGACGTCGAACATCGTTCCGGACGGTCTGTACAAGGATGGCCTGCAACGTGCGCGTTTCCTCCCTGCCATCGCGCTGATCAAGCAGAACACCGAGATCGTCAACGTCGACAGCGGCGTCGATTATCGTCTGCGTCACCTCGAGCAAGCCGAGCTGTTCCACTATCCGCTCGACGAAGCCGCCCACGAAAGCCTGCGCAAGAGCTTCAAGGCACTGACGCCGGAGTGCACGGCAGCGGTGGAAAACGATGTGCTGATCATCGAGAACCGCGAAATCCGCGCTCTGCGCACCTGCGACGACGTGGCCTGGTTCGACTTCCGCGAACTGTGTGACGGCCCGCGCAGCCAGAACGACTACATCGAACTGGGCAAGATTTTCCACGCCGTGCTGCTCAGCGGCGTCGAGCAGATGAGCGTCACCACCGACGACATCGCCCGGCGCTTCATCAACATGGTTGACGAGTTCTACGACCGCAACGTCAAACTGATCATTTCTGCCGAAGTCGAGTTGAAGGATCTGTACACCGGCGGACGCCTGACCTTCGAGTTCCAGCGCACCCTGAGCCGATTGCTGGAGATGCAATCCCACGAATTCCTGTCGCGGGCGCACAAGCCTTAAACGGAGTTTCGGCAACGAAAAAGGCCTGCGATTGCAGGCCTTTTTTCATGGCGTGGATTCAGCGAGGCATTTGACCAACTGTGCTTGCTGTCGGCAGGCAACCAGAAGCCATAACAGGATTCTCGCTTTGCGCGGGCAGAGAAATCCTGCCATGACGGCGCCTTTGCGCGTGAGATCGATTTCACTGCCGGCGAAGCCATACGTCGCTTGCGCAGTCGCGCCGCAACCGGTGCGGGTGGCAATGATCACCGGGATGTGCCGGGCGATGCCTTCGATGACCTCGGCCCAGTGCGCGGAAACATGGCCCGCACCAAAGCCGGCGATCACCAGGCCGTCGTAACCCGACTCGACTATCTTGTCCAACAGCATACTGTCCGCACCAAGTGATGCTTCCAGCAACGCGATCTTCGGGAGCGTGTCTTGCGGCATCGGCAATACATGGCGCGCAACGGGCGGCTGAAAGTAGCGCGGTGCGCTTTCGACCAACAAGCCGGCAGGGCCGGTCAAGGGCGAGGCGAAGGCGTGCATGGCCATTGAATCGACCTTGCGCACGCTATTGGCGCGGTGAATCTCGCCGTTGATAACCACCTGTGCTCCGCGCCCATGACTGCATGCCGCTAATGCAACGCGACCGGCATCCAGCAGGTTTGCCGGGCCGTCAGCCCCCGCTTGCATGGCAGAGCGCATGGCGCCAGTCAGCACCAGTGGCTCGTCGTGCGCCCACAGGTAGTCGAAGAAAGTGGCGGATTCCTCCAGAGTGTCTGTCCCCTGGATGATGATGACTGCGGCCACGCCTCGGCTGATCTGCGCGTTGGCCCAGTCCAATACGTTCAAAAGGTATTCGAAATCCAGCGAAGCGCTGGGTAACAGACCGAAACTCTCGACGGTTGCTCGTGCGAGCATATTCAACTCCGGCACGGTGTTCAGCAACGCTTCGCCGGACACCGCCGGAACGACACCTTGGCCGTCTTGCGTCGATTGCATGCTGACAGTGCCGCCGAGCGCGGCAATGGCCAGTTTTGGCAGTTCCATGTGATACCTCGCGAAGAACCGGCTGTTCTGGAGACGATCCAGAAGCCAGCCGGGGCAGGATAAAGTCAGTGGCTGGCGAGCCATCCAACGATTGGCAGGATCAAAAGCGTACTGAGGGCCATCGACAACACATTGCCGATAAAGCCATGCATAAAGCCTGGCAGCCTCTGTGCGAGGGCGCAGGCCACTGGCGGGGCGATCAGGGCGCCGAGCAGCGCACTGGAGATGATCACTTGCCAAGCGCCGCCGAAGGTAAGGATCGCAGCCGGAACAACGGACACCAGCGGCACATAAGTCGGATACCAACCGCGCTCCATCCACTGCCTGCGCCAGATCACCACGCCCAGTGCCGAGGTCAGCGCCTGACCGACCAGCAATTGCGGCAGCAGACCAGTGCCGTAGACCGGGCTCATCGGGTTGAGTGTAAATGCGAGCAACGCACCGACAATCAGTCCCAGGCTCGCCCATTCATTGCCGAAGAAAGGTGCCTCGGAGAAATCCGCCAAGACCCGGCGCATGCTCCATACCACGCCATAATCCGGCGCCTTGCCGGACACGGTGACGCTGACTTCCTCGGCAGCCGGCTCGGGCTCCGCTGGTCTCACCAGGCTTGGCACGTAGCGACAAAGCACGAAGGCGCCGATGCTGGCGATGGCCATGCCCGAAACGTTGCCAATCACCACGGGCAGACCGAGTGGATTGCATACGTAATTGACCATCAGCAGACACAGCGGTGTCACGAACAGGGCGCCCATGATGGCTCCGTTGATCGCGACCTTCCAGCCTGCACCGAACATCAATACCATTGCGGCAGGCAACGACACGAATGCCGCGAAGGTGGGCTGCCAACTGGTCGCGGTGACGGTCCAGCCCCACAGCAAATTGCTCAGCACCAGACCCAGTAGTGAGCTTGTCACCAGCCACGGCCAGAGCCCGCTGCCGTAACAGATCGTGAAGCCTTGCCAGGCTTTTCCCGTTCGATTAGCCCAATAGCCCAGATATGCACCGGCCAGAAGGCCAATCGAGGCAAACTCGTGTTTATAAAACGCCACCTCGCTGATATCTCCAAGCACCCAACGCAGCCAGGCAGCAGCGTCGGGAAAACTCGAAACCATATGGCTGTAGTCCGGCCAGCGCGCCGACCACAACGAATGATGGGTGAGCGATAGCCAGCCAATCAAAACCGTCGCACCCAGAATCAGGCCGATAATGGTGCTGTCCATCGCGGTTCTGGCCACGATTGTTTTGCGTTGCTTTGCGTGAATGTCCATAGCCCGGCCTCCGGTTAACGCGGCAGGCACGGATGCTGGGTGTAACCGAGCATTCGATCGTAGACATCACAGCGCCGATCACGGTGCAGGTCGTTCAGGTCATTCCAGATCGGCGCACTGCGCGAGCTGGTCAAATCGATATCGGCGTAGAGAATCTCCTGCTGATCGGCGGATGCGACCCGGCCGATCGGCCAGCCGTTGGTGCCGGCAATCAAAGAGCATCCCAGGTAGCGAGCACCGCGCTCTTCGCCGATTCTGCTCGCTGCCGCGATAAACACATTGTTGACGTGCGCTGCGGTCATGGTCAGGTACGAGGCCATGCATTTGCCGGCGTCATCGAATAGTGGCGGTGGCGTCCAGACCCAATTGTTCAGACTGCAGATAATGTCCGCGCCCTGCTGGCTGAGGATTCTCGGGACCTCGGGAAACCAGATGTCCCAGCAGATCAGCAGACCGATACGACCGATCGGCGTTTCGAACACCGGGAAACCGCTATCGCCGGCAGAGAACCAGAGCTTCTCCAGATTCCACAGGTGCGCCTTGCGGTATTTGCCGATGAAACCGTCAGGTCCCAACAACACGGCTGTGTTGTACAACCGTGCCCCTTCGCGCTCGGTCAGCCCTGCCACCAGATACACCTGATGCTGGCGGGCAAAATCCTCCCATCGGCTCACGCTCGGCCCATCCGGAACCGATTCGGCGTGATCGAACGCGTCCTGTCGAGTGCGAAAGAAATAACCGGTGTTTGTCAGCTCGGGCAAAACGATGAGGTTGGCACCACCATTGACCGCCTGCAGTGCCAACTCCAGGCTATTACTCAGATTCGCTGCACGATTTTGCGTACCGACCTGCGGATCACATTGCACAACCGCAACACGAACAGGGCTTGTTGACTCACTCATTTTTCATGATCCCTTATTGTTGTTTTCACGCCATCGGGTGGCGGGGAACATAAGAGTCGAGTCAGCACTGGAAGGTAAGTCGGCGCTTTCCGGTTAAGTTGTAGTACGCCTCCTAGGACGATTAAACACATATCGACGATGCACGCTCAGGACGCTGAATTGCGTGACTGAAAACTTCATGGTCCGGCCTGGTAGTGTGGATAGTCGGTTATCTGGAAGCCGCCATTGAACTGCGCCGAGGTTTTTTCGCAAATATGAATCACCGCATCGATGGCACCGCGAAAGCAGGGCTCGGTCCAGCCGGCATCCACTGAAAACGACTCGCCAGAAAGATACAGCCCGGAAACACTGGAATAGTCGCGGTTGTATTTCATCAGGCTAACAGCATCGTAGTAGGCGCCGGGGCGGTAAAGTTTGGCGCACCCCAGTGAGTTCTTATCGGTGATCCAGCGCTGTACGACGGCCTGATTGAGGCCAATGAAAGGCGAGATGCGTTGCCCGATATTGCTGCAGTTCATCAGGATTCGATCAAGTTCTTCGGCACATTTGGCGACCAGCTCCTTGTCGCTGAAACAGCAGAGTTTGGTAGCGTCATCTTCCCAGGTGTAACTGAGAAGAATGCAGTCGTAGCTGTAGTGATCGTTATAGCGATAGGTATAAACATCGTGGATAAAACTGTCCGTGACGATCGCTTGGGGGATGGCGGTATTGCCGGACAGGAAGGATTTCTTCAGCGGCGCGAACACTTTGCAGCTGGTTTCCCAATGTGCAGTCTTGTACGCATTGATCGTTTCGAACGGCAGCATTTGTGCAGTGAAGTTTTCAAGCCTGATTCGTGTTTCGATCAACCACGAAGGCAGCGTCATGATCACGGAGTCATAATCGCTGAAATGTTCCTGGGCCTGATGGGGGCGACTTTGCTTCCAGTTGTAGTAGACACGAGTTTTACCGCTGTCGAGCTTTTTCAGCCGAGTGACGGCGCTATCAGTCAGCAAACCTTCGCGGTATTGCAGGCTGTGTTCGTGGAAAGACATCGCTGTTTCATCAGGTTTGATGAACATAAGGCTTTCACTCAGCGCCGCGAGACCGAGGTAGCGCGGGCCTTCAAACTGCAGGCCGGTTGAATCGAAAACCGCATTGCTGCGGATATGCGGTGAGTCAGGCAGAGGATCGCCTTGTTCATCTACCCGACCCAGCACCAGTTGCAAGTGACTGCTGAACCCGAATATGGCAGTGCGCAGCGGGTACAGTGCACAGACGTCATAAAATGCGCCCCAGCTGCCGTCACCGATGCCGATGGCATAAAAAATGGCCGATTCCTCTGGCGACATTCCCATCCCGCCAAAATCGCCCGGCGCGTCTTTTTCCCAGCGTTGCAGCACCGGCATGCTCACCAGATCACGGAAGGAAATGGCGTGATACCTGGCGACAATAGCTGCCCACACGGACTCCCATTCCTCGCTCGCATAACTGTCGCAAACGTGCCGGGTCATGCGGTCGGCGAAGGCTCTCCATTTTGCATATACCGCTTGCAGCTCCTCGCCGGGAGGGCGAGTCCGGCCGTCGGCGTTTTTCCAGATAAGCATTTGCGGCGTAGCCTGCTTCGACAGGCTGCCCTCGCGCAGATAGATGCCGGTTGTTTTGACCCACTGGCTGCCGGGGTTGGCAAAGTCTGAAAGGGCCAGGTCGAATATCGTCGCGTAGTAGGCCATCAGCGAACGACCGTCCTTCGGCGATTCTCCTTCGCGATTGAACAAAGGCATACGCATCGCACCCATTTCGAATGGGGTATGGCTGGCCTTGGATTGGGGACTGCCGGGAACGGTCAGGTGCCTGCCGCCGATTCGCGAGGACTGTTCGATCAGCGTGATCTGGGTGAAGCCGCAGCGCAGCAATTCTCTCGCTGCCGTCAGGCCTGTGATGCCTGCGCCGATGATGCAGATTCGATGGCTCGAATCAGTCGCTCGGGCGATTCCGCCTGGCTGCTCCAGTAACGCGCGGTAGTCAAAACACAGGTCCGGCGGATTGGGGAAACGGGCTTTCCATTTGCTTTGTGGCGAACGTTTTTTGCGTTTTTCAAGGCCAGGAGCCTGTGAGGGGTAGTTGTAGCTGGAGCCGATGGTCACTGTTGATCTTCCCTGATGCGATGTGCTTGGGAAGTAGTCTGGTCGGCGCAGGCGCGTCCGAACAGTCGTAAAACACAGCCAGACGTTGTTCTGTTTTCGTTCATTTGTGTCGGACGAATCACAGCTTGCACGCCAGTCCCCGTGGGAGGACTACACCCACAGGGACTTCAGTCTGACCGGGGTCAGGCAGCCTGCTGAAACTGCTGCCGATACTGATTCGGCGACAGCTCGGTGTGCTGGCGGAACAGTCGCGCGAAGAAGCTCGCATCGTCGTAACCGACCTCATAACTGATGGTCTTGATGCTCTTGCGCGTGCCCGAAAGCAGGCCCTTGGCCGTCTCGATGCGCAGGCGCTGCAAGTAGTGCAGCGGTTTGTCGCCGGTGGCGGTCTGGAAGCGGCGCATGAAGTTGCGGATGCTCATGCCGTGCTCGCGGGCGACGTCTTCGAAGCGGAACTTGTCGGCGAAATGTTCTTCGAGCCACTGCTGGATCTGCAGGATGATCACGTCCTGATGCAGCTTCTGCCCGCCGAAACCGATACGTCCCGGCGAATAGCTGCGCTGCACTTCGTAGAGGATGTCGCGGGCCACGGCTTGTGCCACGTTTGCGCCGCAGAAGCGTTCGATCAGATAGATGTACAGATCACAGGCCGAGGTCGTGCCGCCGGCGCAATAGAGATTGTCGGCGTCGGTCAGGTGCTTGTCCTGATTCAGATAGACCTTGGGGAAACGCTCGGCGAAGGCATTGAAGAAGCGCCAGTAGGTGGTCGCTTCCTTACCGTTGAGCAGCCCGGCTTCGGCGAGCCAGAACACTCCGGTGGCTTCGCCGCATAACACTGCGCCGCGCGCATGCTGTTCGCGCAGCCACGGCAGGATTTGCGGGTAACGGCTGCACAGCGTGTCGAAATCGTCCCAGAACGCCGGGAGGATGATCACATCGGCGTTTTCCAGGCCGCCGTCGACCGGCATCACTACGTCGCTGAAGCTTTTTACCGGTTTGCCATCCGGGCTGACCAGGCGAGTTTCAAACGCCGGGGTCAGGCCGTGGCCCAGTTGTTTGCCGTAACGCAGGCTGGCCACATGGAAAAAATCCTTGGCCTGCATGAGGGTGTAAGCGAAAACCCGGTCGATGGCCAGGATGCTGACGCGCCGCAAGGGCGGGGAGACGTGCTTAGACATAATTCAACTTTTGTTTTGTTTTTATAAGGGAAAGTGGTCACCAGACGGCTGGATCGTCTTATTTTTTGTCGGATGTGTCCAGTGTCCCGTAGCAGGAGTCGGGCTTAGTCTCTGAGAGCCGTATCCCTCCAACAACAAAGAAAGGTGCCGCATGATCCCCAGAACCCTGTTCAGCTCCGAGCACGAATTGTTCCGCGACAGCGTGCGAACTTTCCTCGAAAAAGAGGCCGTGCCGTATCACGCGCAGTGGGAGAAGCAGGGACACATTGATCGCGCGCTGTGGAACAAGGCGGGGGAGGCGGGGATGCTCTGTTCGCATCTGCCGGAAGAGTACGGCGGGCTCGGCGCGGATTTCCTCTACAGCACCGTGGTCATCGAGGAAGTCGGGCGTCTGGGTCTGACCGGTATCGGTTTCTCGCTGCACTCGGACATCGTCGCACCGTACATCCTGCATTACGGCAGCGAGGCGCTGAAACACAAATACCTGCCGAAACTGGTCTCGGGCGAAATGGTCACGGCGATTGCCATGACCGAGCCTGGCGCCGGTTCCGACCTGCAAGGGGTGAAAACCACGGCGGTGCTCGACGGTGACGAATATGTGATCAACGGCTCGAAAACCTTTATCACCAATGGCTTTCTGGCTGACCTGGTGATCGTGGTGGCCAAGACCGATCCCAAGGCTGGCGCCAAGGGCACCAGTCTGTTTCTGGTGGAGGCGAATACGCCGGGCTTCGAGAAAGGCAAGCGCTTGGAGAAGGTCGGCATGAAGGCGCAGGACACCTCGGAACTGTTCTTCCAGGACGTGCGCGTGCCGAAGGAAAACCTTCTCGGCCAGGCGGGTGCCGGGTTTGCCTATCTGATGCAGGAGTTGCCGCAGGAACGTCTGACCGTGGCTATCGGCGGCCTGGCCTCGGCCGAGGCAGCGCTGCAATGGACGCTGGATTACACCCGCGATCGCAAGGCCTTCGGCAAGGCGATTGCCGACTTTCAGAACACCCGCTTCAAACTGGCCGAAATGGCTACCGAGATCCAGATCGGCCGGGTCTTCGTTGACCGCTGCCTGGAGCTGCACCTGCAAGGCAAACTCGATGTGCCGACGGCGGCAATGGCCAAATACTGGGGCACCGACCTGCAATGCAAAGTGCTCGACGAGTGCGTGCAACTGCATGGCGGCTACGGCTTCATGTGGGAATACCCGGTGGCCCGGGCGTGGGCGGATGCGCGGGTGCAGCGGATTTATGCCGGCACCAATGAAATCATGAAGGAGATTATTGCGCGGTCGATCTGATGATCGTTCCCACGCTGTGCGTGGGTACGCCGCCGGGGACGCTCCGCGTTCCGCTGTTGAGGTAATCCGACTGGCCTCTTCGCGAGCAGGCTCGCTCCCACAGGTACAGTATTCCACTGTGGGAGCGAGCCTGCTCGCGAAGCTTTTTGGCGGTCAGTTATGGCGCCGGATTCGGATGATCCTTATGAATCGCCTCGATCCCGGCCAACACTTCATCGGACAGTTTCAGATCAAAACTGGCAATGTTGCTGTCCAGTTGCTCAAGCGTCGTCGCGCCAATGATGTTGCTGGTGACGAAGGGTTGCTGGGTCACGAAGGCCAAGGCCATTTGCGCCGGGTCCAGACCGTGTTCACGGGCCAGGGCAACGTAACGGCTGCACGCCGCCTCCGATTGCGGGTTGAAATAGCGGCTGAAGCGACTGTAGAGGCTCAGGCGGCCTTTCGGTGGTCGGGCGCCGCCTTCGTACTTGCCGGAGAGGAAGCCGAACGCCAGCGGCGAATAGGCGAGCAGGCCGCACTGTTCGCGAATGGCGATCTCGGCCAGGCCGACTTCGAAGCTGCGGTTGAGCAGGTTGTACGGGTTCTGGATCGACACCGCACGCGGCCAGCCACGGGCTTCGGCCAGAGCGAGGAAGCGCATGGTGCCCCACGGCGTCTCGTTGGACAGACCGATGTGGCGGATCTTGCCGGCCTTCACCTGTTCGTCGAGGGCTTCGAGGGTGTCTTCCAGCGGCGTCAGGTTGGCTTCGATCTTGTGCTTATACCCCAGCTGTCCGAAAAAGTTGGTGCTGCGTTCCGGCCAGTGCAATTGATACAGATCGATGTAATCGGTCTGCAGACGCTTGAGGCTGCCGTCCAGTGCTTCGGTGATGTGCTGACGGTTGTGGCGCAGGTTCTTGTCGCGAATGTAGTCGATGGTGTTGCCGGGGCCGGCGATCTTGCTGGCGAGGATCCAGTCGGAACGGTCACCGCGACTCTTGAAGTAATTGCCGATGTAGCGCTCGGTGGTGGCGTAGGTTTCGGCTTTGGGCGGCACCGGATACATTTCGGCGGTGTCGAGGAAATTGATCCCCGCTTCTTTCGCCCGTTCAATCTGGGCGAAGGCTTCAGCCTCAGTGTTTTGCTCGCCCCAGGTCATGGTGCCGAGGCAGATTGCACTCACGTTCAGGTCGGTACGGCCTAGCTGGCGATAGTCCATCGGGTGCTCCTTGGGCAAAACAATCATAAAAGCAGGTTGAAAATTTTTTCGCAATCTGCATAATTGCCGACCTCTTTCTGCAGTGGAAGTGATGCGCCGCCGCCGAAGAATCTTGCCGTTGAACGGACGCGCCGACCCGAGCCCCCGAAAGCGTCTGTATCCGGCTGCCTTTGACTTGTCAAAGTACGCACTATTCAGTAAGATCCGCCGTCTTATTTACAGGCGGCCCCTGAGGCTATAAAGAATGAAAACTTTTACTGCTAAACCGGAAACAGTAAAGCGCGACTGGTTTGTCGTCGACGCTGCTGGTCAGACCCTGGGTCGTCTGGCCACCGAAATCGCGAGCCGTCTGCGTGGCAAGCACAAGCCTGAGTACACTCCTCACGTTGACACCGGCGACTACATCGTCGTCATCAACGCCGAGCAGATCCGTGTTACCGGCGCTAAAACCACTGACAAAATGTACTACTCCCACTCCGGTTTCCCGGGCGGCATCAAGTCGATCAACTTTGAAAAGCTGATCGCCAAAGCCCCTGAGCGCGTGATCGAGACCGCGGTTAAAGGCATGCTGCCTAAAAACCCACTGGGTCGCGACATGTACCGTAAGCTGAAAGTCTATGCGGGCGCTGCACACCCTCATACTGCTCAGCAGCCCCAAGAACTGAAGATTTAACGGAATAGTTCATTATGTCGGCGACTCAAAATTACGGCACTGGCCGTCGCAAGACCGCAACCGCACGCGTTTTCCTGCGTCCGGGTACTGGTAACATCTCCATCAACAACCGTTCGCTGGATAACTTCTTCGGCCGCGAAACTGCCCGCATGGTAGTTCGTCAGCCGCTGGAGCTGACCGAGACTGTCGAGAAGTTCGACATCTACGTCACCGTGATCGGCGGTGGTGTAAGTGGTCAGGCTGGCGCAATCCGCCACGGCATCACTCGCGCTCTGATGGACTACGACGAAACCCTGCGTAGCGCTCTGCGCAAAGCTGGCTTCGTTACCCGCGACGCCCGTGAAGTTGAACGTAAGAAAGTTGGTCTGCGTAAAGCGCGTAAGCGTCCGCAGTACTCGAAGCGTTAATTCCGCTTCCACGTTCAAAAAAGAACGCCCGCCTCCTCACGGAAGCGGGCGTTTTTTTATGCCTGCGATTTATCAAAGAATTGCGTTGTGACAACTTGCCACAGCCGTAGACCCCCTATACTCCAAGGCTTAAGGGGCTGAGCCCCGGGGAATTAACCTTGTCAGAATTGGGGGTTTTCATTACCATTCGGGCAAAATTTTTATAAGTAACATTTGATTTATTTAGTAGACGCCTGATTTAACAGGCCAAAAAAGCTGATGGGAGAGGACTGAATGAGCAATGACGGCGTGAATGCAGGCCGGCGTCGCTTCCTGGTGGCAGCCACATCCGTGGTGGGTGCTGCAGGAGCGGTGGGGGCTGCGGTCCCGTTCGTGGGGTCATGGTTTCCCAGTGCCAAGGCGAAAGCTGCCGGTGCACCGGTGAAAGTGAATGTCAGCAAAATCGAGCCAGGCCAGCAGATGATTGCTGAATGGCGCGGCCAGCCGGTGTTCATTGTCCGCCGTACCGAGGAAATCCTGGGGAATCTCAAGAAGATCGAGGGTCAGCTCTCCGATCCGACCTCCAAAAACTCCACGCAACCCACTTATGTCGACCCTGAAGTACGCTCGATCAAGCCGGAAATTCTCCTGCTGATCGGGATCTGTACGCACCTGGGTTGCTCACCGACCTTCCGTCCCGAAGTGGCACCTGCGGATCTGGGCAAAGACTGGGTAGGCGGCTATTTCTGCCCGTGCCACGGTTCCCACTACGATCTGGCTGGCCGCGTCTACAAGTCGCAACCTGCGCCTTTGAACCTGCCAGTTCCCCCGCATTCCTATGAGACCGATGACCTGATTGTCATTGGCGTCGATACGGAGAAAGCGTGATGAGCAAGTTCATGGATTGGGTTGATGCGCGCTTTCCCGCGACCAAAATGTGGGAAGACCATCTCAGCAAATATTACGCACCAAAAAACTTCAACTTCTTCTATTTCTTCGGCTCACTGGCGCTGCTGGTGCTGGTCAACCAGATCGTTACCGGTGTCTGGCTGACGATGAGCTACACGCCGTCGGCAGAAGAGGCCTTTGCTTCCGTTGAATACATCATGCGCGACGTCGAGTACGGCTCGATCCTGCGTCTGCTGCACTCGACCGGCGCCTCGGCGTTTTTCATCGTCGTCTATCTGCACATGTTCCGCGGTCTGCTCTACGGTTCGTACCAGAAACCGCGCGAGCTGGTCTGGGTGTTCGGCATGCTGATCTACCTGGCACTGATGGCCGAAGCGTTCATGGGTTACCTGCTGCCCTGGGGCCAGATGTCGTACTGGGGCGCCCAGGTGATCATCTCGCTGTTCGGTGCGATTCCGCTGATCGGCGATGACCTGACCCAGTGGATTCGTGGTGACTACCTGATCTCCGGAATCACCCTGAACCGCTTCTTCGCCTTGCACGTGGTCGCGCTGCCGATCGTGATTCTCGGTCTGGTGGTGTTGCACATTCTGGCGCTGCACGAAGTCGGTTCGAACAACCCTGACGGCGTCGATATCAAGAAGCACAAAGACGAAAACGGCATCCCGCTGGACGGCATTGCGTTCCACCCGTACTACACGGTGAAGGACATTGTCGGTGTGGTGGTGTTCCTGTTCATCTTCTGCTTCATTGTGTTCTTCTTCCCGGAAATGGGCGGCTACTTCCTCGAAAAACCTAACTTCGAGCCGGCCAACCCGTTCAAGACGCCTGAGCATATTGCCCCGGTCTGGTACTTCACGCCGTTCTACGCAATCCTGCGTGCGGTGCCGGACAAACTCCTGGGCGTTATCGCCATGGGTGCGGCGATTGCGGTGCTGTTCGTGCTGCCATGGCTGGATCGCAGTCCGGTGAGATCGATGCGCTACAAGGGCTGGCTGAGCAAAATCTGGCTGGTGGTGTTCTGCATCTCCTTCGTGATTCTTGGCATCCTTGGCGTTCTGGCGCCGACGCCGGGGCGCACGTTGCTGTCGCAGGTCTGCACCTTCCTGTATTTCGCCTACTTCATTCTGATGCCGTTCTACACCCGGCTCGAGAAGACCAAACCGGTTCCGGAAAGGGTGACTGGCTGATGAAAAAGTTATTTCTTGCTCTGATTTTTGCTGCGCTGCCTTCCCTGGTTTTTGCTGCCGAGGGTCATGGTCCGGAACTGGAAAGTGTCGATATCGACGTCTCCGACAAAGCCGCCCTGCAGGATGGTGCGCGGACCTTTGCCAACTATTGCATGGGTTGCCACAGTGCCAAGTTCCAGCGTTACGAGCGCGTCGCCGATGACCTCGGCATCCCGCACGAGTTGATGCTGGAGAAGCTGGTGTTCACCGGTGCCAAGATTGGCGACCACATGAACATCGGCATGCAGCCGGCCGACGCCAAGACCTGGTTCGGCGCAGCGCCGCCGGACCTGACTCTGGTAGCGCGGGTACGCGGCACCGACTGGCTCTACGGTTACTTGAAGTCGTTCTACGAAGACCCGGCGCGTCCATGGGGCGTGAACAACAAGGTCTTCCCGAACGTCGGCATGCCTAACGTGCTGGTCGGCCTGCAAGGTCGTCAGGTCGTGGGCTGCAAACAGGTGCAGATCGTCGAGGACGGCAAGAAGCAATACGATCCGCTGACCGGCACGCCGCTGACCCATGAAGCGTGTGATCAGTTGACCATCGTGCCGAAGTCCGGTGCTCTGAACGAAGAGCAGTTCGATGAGAAGGTCAAGAATCTGGTAACCTTCCTGGCTTACTCGGCTAACCCGGTTAAGCTGCAACATCAGCGCATCGGTACTTATGTCTTGCTGTACCTGGCGTTCTTCTTTGTGTTCGCCTACCTGCTCAAGCGTGAATACTGGAAAGACGTGCACTGATACGCTTCAAGCATTGCTGTTAATCGCGCGCGCCCAAGGGCGCCTCCGCTAAAGCAGGGTCTGCTCAGTCAGACCCTGCGGGAGGTGCCCTCTGGGCGCGCGCGTTTTTCCGGTTCCGACAAATTCAACAAGCGAGGAGGATCGCCATGGGCGTGACCAATCGGTTGGCCTGTTACTCCGACCCCGCCGACCACTATTCCCACCGAGTGCGCATCGTGCTTGCAGAGAAGGGTGTCAGCGCCGAAATCATTTACGTGGAAGCGGGCCGCCAGCCGCCTAAACTGATTGAGGTGAACCCTTACGGCAGTCTGCCGACGCTGGTCGATCGTGACCTGGCGTTGTGGGAGTCGACCGTGGTGATGGAGTATCTGGATGAGCGTTACCCGCACCCGCCGCTGATGCCGGTTTATCCGGTGGCGCGGGCCAACAGTCGTCTGCTGATCCACAGGATTCAGCGTGACTGGTGCGGGCTGGTGGATCTGATTCTGGATCCCAAGAGCAAAGAGGCTGCACGGGTCGTGGCGCGCAAGGAACTGCGCGAAAGCCTGACCGGCGTTTCGCCGCTGTTCGCCGACAAACCGTTCTTCCTCAGTGAGGAACAAAGTCTGGTGGATTGCTGCCTATTACCCATACTCTGGCGTTTGCCGATTCTGGGTATTGAACTGCCGCGGCCGGCCAAGCCGCTGCTTGATTATATGGAGCGTCAGTTTGCGCGTGAGGCTTTCCAGGCAAGTCTGTCTGGTGTCGAACGCGATATGCGCTAAGGCTTAAGGAGCCGCTATGAACTCCAGTCGACCTTATCTGGTCCGCGCGCTCTACGAGTGGATTGTGGATAACGATTGCACCCCGCACATGCTGGTCAACTCCGAGTACCCGGCGGTGCAGGTGCCACAGGGTTTTGCCAGTGACGGCCAGATCGTCCTGAACATCTCGCCGAGTGCCGTGCGTCATCTGCACATGGATAACGACGTGGTGACGTTCGAAGGCCGCTTCGGCGGTGTTCCGCACAGTCTCTACGTGCCGATCAGCGCGATCCTGGGTATTTACGCCCGGGAGAACGGCCAGGGCATGGTGTTTGACCTCGAGTTGCCGATGGACGACGAGGAAGACATCGATCCGGATGACGACTCGCCGCCACCGGGCAGCGAGCCGCCACGCCCGAGTGGCCGGCCAAGTTTGAAGGTTGTGAAATAAAAAAAGGCGATCCGGATGGATCGCCTTTTTTGTGTCTGCATTGGTCGTGTAGGAGCTGCCGGAGGCTGCGATCTTTTGATTTTTAAAAGCAAGATCAAAAGATCGCAGCCTCGTTGCACTCGTCAGCTCCTACACAGCTCCTGCGAAATCAGGTCAGTCGATGTATTCGAACAGCTTCACAATCTTCTGCACACCAGACACACCCTGAACCAGATTGGTTGCCTGAGTGGCTTCCTGTTTGGTCAGCAGGCCCAGCAGGTAGACGATGCCGTTCTCGGTCACGACTTTGATGCGCGAGCCAGGAATGCTGGCGTCGGTGAGCATCTGCGTCTTGATCTTGGTGGTCAGCCACGCGTCGTTCTGGCGCGCGAGCAGGGAGGACGGTTGCAGCACTTGCAGTTCGTTGTGCACCTTCTTCACGCGCTGGACGTTGGCGGCGGCCTGTTCGGCTTTGGCCTTGAGGTCTTCGCGTGGCGTCTGGCCGGCGAGCAATACCACGCCGTTGAAGCTGGTGATGACGATGTGCGAATCGTTGTCCAGGGCCGGGTCGGCCTTGGCGATGTTCACGCCTGCTTTGGTCTCAATCAGCGAGTCGTCGATCTTGCTGCCGAAGGTGCGCGTGCCACGGTCGTCTTCGATCGGCGCTTCACGGCTGGCATTTACCACCGAGGTGCAGCCGCTGATGCCGAGGCACAGGGTCAAGGCCAGAAGGCCAAGGCGATTAGGGGTCATTCTTCACTCCCGAACAGTTGGCTGTCGATCAGATCGCAAAGGCAATGGATCGCCAGCAAGTGGACTTCCTGAATACGTGCAGTGACGTTGGCCGGTACGCGAATCTCGACGTCCTCGGGCAACAGCAGCGACGCCATGCCGCCGCCATCGCGTCCGGTCAAAGCTACGACAATCATTTCGCGATCATGTGCGGCCTGGATCGCTTGAATAATGTTCGCCGAGTTGCCGCTGGTCGAAATCGCCAGCAGCACGTCACCCGGCTGGCCGAGCGCGCGGATCTGCTTGGAGAACACTTCGTTGTAGCTGTAATCGTTGGCGATCGAGGTGATCGTCGAAGTGTCGGTGGTCAGCGCAATCGCCGGCAGACTCGGACGCTCGCGCTCGAAGCGGTTGAGCAGCTCCGAAGAAAAATGCTGGGCATCGCCGGCCGAACCACCGTTGCCGCACGAGAGCATTTTGCCTTCGTTGAGCAGGGCGTTGACCATGATCTGGCTGGCTTGCTCGATGTGCGGTGCAAGTACGTCCATCGCCTGTTGCTTGGTGTCGATACTGGCCTGGAAAAGCTGGCGAATTCGGGATTGCATGTCCATCTGTGTGACCTTAAGTGGCGCGGCTGTTCGGCACGTGAATGTGCAGCCGGCAAAGCAAAGAGCAAAATGTGTCGGACGAAAACAGGGCAGGGTGCAGGCGATCAACTGTCGAAAGCATTCTGCAACCAGTTCAGCTGATTCGGGTGGCTGTCGATCGCCACCACATCGAAGCGGCAGGGGGAATTGGCCCAACGCGACTCGCGCTGAAGAAAATACTGTGCTGCAAAGATCAGTTTCTGCTGCTTGCGCTCGTCGATACTGGCGAGCGCGCCACCCCATTGAGTGTTTTTTCTGTAGCGAACTTCAACGAATACTACTGTATCGCCATCAAGCATGACCAGATCAAGCTCGCCGCGTTTGCATAACCAGTTCTGCGCCAACAGGCGCAGACCTTGTTGTTGCAGATGTTCGAGCGCTTGGCGCTCGGCATCCTTGCCGCTTTGCGAGCGTGACCTGTCGGGCATCAGCGCGGTGTGTCCGGCAGGCGCTGCACCTGACCGCTGACGAACTGTGCCCATGGCAACTGGCGCACTACGCGTTGGGTCTGGGTCATGCCGAGGCTGCCCGACTGACCTTCGATGCGGCTGTCCGGCAGGGCCTTGAGTTGGCCAAGGCGCGGTGCCAGGCGATAGGCGTCGGCGCCCATGGCGTACAGGCGACCGAGGCTGCCATTGGCTTGCGGCCATTGCGCAGCTACTTGCTGGCGCAGCGGATCGCTGGTTTCCAGCAGCCATGGGGTTTCGCAGAAGCGAATGCCGTTCATGTCGTTGTACTGGTTGACGTCGCCGCTGGCGCTGTACACGTGGGAAGTCGCGTAGACCGGCACGTCACCGGCGTACTGGAAGTTCAGGGTCGGCTTGATCTGCTGGGCCTGTTGCGGCGTGGCGGCCAAGAAGATGAATTCGATGTCCTGGCGACGCGAAGGCTGGGCGGCGACGTTGGTGCCGGCAACATTCTGCAGGCTCTTGGCGCGAGCTTCGCTCTGACGCAGCTGGAACATGTCGGCGATCTGCTGGGCCAGTTGCACCGGCTGATCGACACGTTCGGTGGCAACGATGCTGCCGCCATTGGCTTGCCAGTCCTGGCTGAAGGCACGCAGGACGCGATCGCCCCATTCGCCCTTCGGCACCATGATCGCGGCGCGATGCAGGCCATCGGCGCGGGCGCGACGGGAGACTTCGCGAGCTTCGTCTTCAGCTGCCAGACCGAACTGGAACAACTGCGCCGGACCTTGTTCGCCTTCGCTGTAGTTCAGCGCCAGGGTGGTGATTGGCAGTTGCGGGCGAGTGCTCAGTTGCTTGACCAGTGGTTTTTCCAGCGGGCCGACTACCAGTTGCACGCCGTCAGCCTGGGCCTTGCGATAGAACTCGTCCATCGAGGTCAGCTTCGAGCTGTCGTAGAACTCGATGGCAGGTGGGTTCTGGCCGGCCTGTTGCGCCTGATAATGCGCGGCCATGAAGCCTTCACGCAGCGCTTTGCCGACCGACGCCAACTGGCCGTCCTGTGGCAGCAGCAGGGCGATTTTGCTCAGTGGCTGGCTGGCCAGTTCCTTGAGTTTGGTCAGCGGCAGCGGCAGGTTGATCGCCGCCGGGTGCTTTGGATTCTGCGCACGCCAGTTGTCGATCGCGGCTTGTTGCTGTTCCAGCGTGCCTGCGGTTTTCACCGCTTGCGCCAGTGCCATCCAACCGCCGAGATCGTCGGTGTTGTTCGGTTGCAATTGATCGGTTGGCAGCGAAGCGATCAGGGTCCAGATCGCTTCGTGATTCTTGCTCGCCGCTTCGCCTTCCAGCATCGGTGCAATGAACACACGCTCACGGGCAGCGGCCAGCGTCTGGCCATCGGCTTCAAGGGCGCGGGCGTGAACAGTGCCAGTGCGCACTTGCTGCTCTTCCGGCATTTCCCCGAGCTTCTGGAAGCTCGGATGGCTCAGGGCGGTCAGCGCAGCTTTCGGCTGATTGCGCGTCATGGCCAGTTCGGCGGACAGCGTATTGGCGAAAATCTGCTGGCCTGGCTTGAGTTGCTCCACCGGCACTTGTTGCAGGATTTGCGCGGACTGGCCGGCATTGCCTTGGCGGTAAGCCTGGTCCGCCGCGCTCAGGCGCAGCAGGGCGGCTTGTTCCGGGGTTTTAGCCTGGGCGGCCTGTTCGAGCAGTTGCTCGATGCTGGCGTCCGGAGTCCGTGGAAGTTCGCCAAGGCTGGAGGAAGGGGAGCTGGCACACGCGGCCAACAAGGCAGCGAGGCAGAGGGCAGTGAACAGCCGCAGGCAAGCGATCATGTAAGTGTTCCTGATACTCGATCAAATTAGCGTGGAATTGTACCCAAGCACTGGCCGGGGCGCGATGTTACTGGCGTGAATCGGTCAATTTAGCTGGAGTAAATGTTGCGGCAGCGCACAACCGGGCGAAAAACCGCACTCGGCCGGAGCGCATCGCAAGCCTCATGACGCGCTACAATGGCCGCTTTTACCGATCACGAGGTGTGCGCTTTGACTGCTCCAGGTCCTTTGAATTCCGCTGCTGGCTCGCTTTATGTGGTGGCGACGCCCATCGGCAACCTGGACGACATCAGCGCCCGGGCCTTGAAGATCCTTCGTGAAGTGGCCCTGATTGCAGCGGAAGACACGCGGCATTCGGCGCGCCTGATGCAGCACTTCGGTATCGGTACGCCGCTGGCCGCATGTCACGAACACAACGAGCGGGATGAGGGTAGCCGCTTTATTACGCGGTTGCTGGCGGGCGACAACGTCGCGCTGATCTCCGATGCCGGCACGCCGCTTATCTCCGATCCGGGTTATCACCTGGTGCGTCAGGCCCGTGCGGCCGGCATCAACGTGGTGCCGGTGCCGGGTGCCTGCGCGTTGATCGCGGCGCTGTCGGCGGCGGGCTTGCCGTCCGACCGTTTTATCTTCGAAGGCTTTCTGCCGGCCAAGTCGGTCGGACGCAAGGCGCGTCTGGAAGCGGTTAAAGAAGAGCCGCGCACATTGATTTTCTATGAAGCGCCGCATCGCATTCTCGAATGCCTGCAGGATATGGAAGCAGTGTTTGGCGGCGAGCGTCAGGCTCTGCTGGCGCGGGAAATCACCAAAACCTTCGAAACCCTCAAAGGCCTGCCGCTCAGCGAGTTGCGTGCGTTCGTCGAGTCCGACAGCAATCAGCAGCGCGGCGAGTGCGTGGTGCTGGTGGCCGGCTGGACGGCGCCGGAGTCGGAGGACGCGGTCAGCAGCGAAGCCATGCGCATCCTCGATCTGCTATTGGAGGAAATGCCGCTCAAGCGCGCCGCCGCACTGGCAGCGCAAATCACCGGCGAGCGCAAAAACGTGCTGTATCAGGTGGCGCTGGATAAACAGAAAGGCGTGTAAGCCGTCGCCCATGGCGGTCTGGAGGGTTTTAGCGCTTGTTCTTCCGGCGCTCTGCCGTTAACCTTCGCGGCGGAGAGTCGATCGGACAGTCGCTGCCCTCTATGAAAATTAGGGGGGGGAGGAAAGTCCGGGCTCCATAGGGCGAAGTGCCAGGTAATGCCTGGGAGGCGTGAGCCTACGGAAAGTGCCACAGAAAATAACCGCCTAAGCGCGCAAGCGCCGGTAAGGGTGAAAAGGTGCGGTAAGAGCGCACCGCACGTCTGGCAACAGTTCGTGGCTAGGTAAACCCCACTTGGAGCAAGACCAAATAGGGTCCCAAGGCGTGGCCCGCGCTGGGACCGGGTAGGTTGCTAAAGATGTCCAGTGATGGCCATCGTAGACGAATGACTGTTCAAGACAGAACCCGGCTTACAGATCGACTCTCCACCTTTTTCTTTCCCTGCTTGAAACAAAAAAGACGCGGCTGTGTAATATCAGCCGGCCTGGTCTGAAACTCCGGCAGCGGCAAACGCGGTAATAGCCTTTTCCCACCCTGCTTCAATCAACAGCCGAAGCGCCTTTGTAATACCGAAAAAATCTTACTCTTAACAAACTACTTTAACTTTCGAGCGCAGCTTTCAGTGCTGCATCAAGTTATTGGTCGAAACTTCACGTCAGATTCTCGTTGAGCCTCCTTTTACGTCGCTAAATCTCCGTTCTGTAAGGCTTTTCCTTTAATCCGCGCCTTGACGGTGTGGTGGGCGCATTCCTATAGTGTGCGCAAGTGGCGGAAAGTGGCATGAAGTGGGTTTTTTGAGCTCAAAACGATAAAAATTGGAGAAACGCTGACGTGTTTCGCGGAGCTAACGCTATCAGTCTCGATGCAAAGGGCCGTCTCGCCATGCCGAGCCGGTACCGTGACGAGCTCGATTCGCGCAGTTCCGGCCAATTGATCGTGACCATTGATGCCGTTGATCCATGCCTGTGTGTCTATCCGCTCGATGAGTGGGAAATTATTGAAACCAAGTTGCGCGCACTCCCTTCGCTTCGCGAAGAGAACCGTCGCCTGCAACGTTTATTGATTGGTAATGCCGTCGACCTCGAACTCGATGGCAGTGGTCGTTTCCTGGTTCCACCGCGTTTGCGCGAATACGCCAAGCTCGATAAGCGCGCGATGCTGGTCGGCCAACTGAACAAGTTCCAATTGTGGGACGAGGATGCATGGAACGCGGTATCTGCCGCTGACCTTGCTGCTATTCAACAACCGGGCGCGATGCCTGATGAACTGCGTGATTTGATCCTGTGACTATTGATAGCGGCTTTAACCACATCACCGTACTGCTTGACGAAGCCGTCGAGGCTCTCGCCGTACGTCCTGATGGCTGCTATCTGGATGGCACGTTCGGGCGCGGCGGGCACAGTCGGTTGATCCTCAGCCAGCTCGGGCCGGACGGTCGACTCATCGGATTCGACAAGGATCCTCAAGCGATTGCCACCGGGCAAACGCTAGCGGCCGAAGACGGCCGCTTTGTCGTTGTGCAGCGCAGCTTTGCCGAGCTCGGTTCGGTGGTTGCCGAGCAAGGCCTGACCGGCAAGGTCAGCGGCATTCTGCTCGACCTCGGCGTGTCGTCGCCGCAGCTCGATGACGCCGAGCGCGGCTTCAGTTTCCTCAATGACGGGCCGCTGGACATGCGCATGGATCCGTCCCGTGGCATCAGCGCTGCCGAATTCGTCAACACCGCGCCGGTGGAAGAAATCGCCCGGGTGTTCAAGGAATACGGCGAAGAACGTTTCTCCGGGCGTATGGCCCGTGCCGTCGCCGAGCGTCGTGACATCAAGCCGTTCGAGCGCACCGCCGATCTGGCCGAAGTGCTGAAAGTCGCCAACCCGGCGTGGGAAAAGGGCAAGAATCCGGCCACCCGCGCATTCCAGGGTTTGCGCATTCACGTCAATAACGAACTCGGCGATCTGGAAGCCGGCCTCGACGCCGCGCTGGAAGCGCTGGAAGTTGGCGGCCGTCTGGTGGTCATCAGCTTCCACTCGCTGGAAGACCGCATCGTCAAACTGTTCATGCGCAAGCTGGTGAAAGGCGAGGCCGACAACCTGCCGCGCAACCTGCCGGTTCGCCACGTCGCCTTCGAACCGAAAATCAAAATCCACGGCAAAGCGCAGACGGCCTCCGACGCCGAACTCAAAGCCAACCCACGTTCCCGTAGCGCCGTCATGCGTGTCGCGGAGAAGTTGCGGTGAGCAAGCTTTTCGCCAAACCACTGCCCGGCGGCAGCTTTCTGATGCTGCTGCTGTTTATCGGCGTGCTGTTTTCGGCCATTGCCGTGTCGTACAGCGCGCACTGGAACCGGCAGTTGCTCAACACCCTTTATAACGAACTCAGCGTGCGCGACAAGGCGCAGGCCGAGTGGGGGCGGCTGATTCTCGAGCAGAGCACCTGGACCGCGCACAGCCGCATCGAAGTGCTGGCCACTGAACAACTGAAAATGCACATCCCTGGCGCGGCTGACGTGAAGATGGTGGCGCCATGATGAAACTCGAAGGCGCACTGTTCCCATGGCGCTTCCGCCTGATGGTGGCGCTGCTCGGCCTGATGGTCGCGGCGATCTGCTGGCGGATCATCGACCTGCAAGTGGTCGACCGTGACTTCCTCAAAGGCCAGGGCGACGCGCGCAGCCTGCGGCACATTCCGATTCCGGCGCACCGTGGCCTGATCACCGACCGTAACGGCGAGCCTCTGGCCGTCAGTACGCCAGTGACCACGCTGTGGGCCAACGCCAAGGAAATGCAATCGGCCAAAGAGAAGTGGCCGGCACTTGCCGCCGCGTTGGGCCAGAACCCGAAAGCGCTGAGCGAGCGCCTCGAAGCCCAGGCCAACAAAGAATTCATTTACCTGGTGCGCGGGCTGACCCCCGAGCAGGGCCAGGCTGTGCTCGATCTGAAAGTGCCCGGCGTCTATGGCATCGAAGAGTTCCGCCGCTTCTACCCGGCCGGTGAAGTCACCGCGCACATGGTCGGCTTTACTGACATCGACGATCACGGTCGCGAAGGCGTTGAGCTGGCCTATGACGAATGGCTGGCCGGGGTGCCGGGCAAACGACAAGTCATCAAGGATCGCCGTGGCCGGCTGATCAAGGATGTTCAGGTCACCAAGAACGCCAAGGCCGGCAAGCCCTTGGCGTTGTCGATTGATCTGCGTCTGCAATACCTGGCCAACCGCGAGCTGCGTAACGCGATCATCGAGAACGGCGCCAAGGCCGGCAGTCTGGTGATCATGGACGTGAAGACCGGCGAGATCCTGGCCATGGTCAACCAGCCGACCTACAACCCGAACAACCGTCGCAACCTGCAACCGGCGATGATGCGCAACCGCGCCATGATCGACGTGTTCGAACCGGGTTCGACCATGAAAGCCATTTCCATGAGCGCGGCGATCGAAACCGGCCGCTGGAAACCGAGCGACACCGTCGAGGTGTATCCGGGCTCGTTGCAGATCGGCAAATACACCATCAAAGACGTGTCGAAGACCGAAGGGCCGGTGCTCGATCTGACCGGCATCCTGATCAATTCGAGTAACGTCGGCATGAGTAAAGTCGCCTTCGATATCGGCGGCGAAACGATTTTCCGTCTCGCACAGAAAGTCGGCCTCGGTCAGGACACCGGCCTGGGCTTCCCCGGCGAACGTGTCGGCAATCTGCCGAACTACCGCGAATGGCGCAAGGCTGAAACTGCAACCTTGTCTTACGGCTACGGTATTTCCGTGACCGCGATCCAGCTGGTGCACGCGTTCTCGGCGCTGGCCAACAACGGCCGCCTCGCGCCGCTGACCCTGATCAAAACCGACAAGATGCCGCAGACCACCCAAGTGCTGCCGGAAGCCGTGGCGAAAACCATGCAGGGCATGTTGCAGCAGGTAATCGAAGCGCCGCGCGGCGTGTTCCGTGCGCAGGTGCCGGCTTATCACGTCGGCGGCAAGTCGGGTACCGCGCGTAAGACCTCGGTCGGCACCAAGGGCTACGCAGAAAACTCCTACCGTTCGCTGTTCGCCGGCTTCGGCCCGATGAGCGATCCGCGTTACGCCATTGTTGTGGTGATCGATGAGCCAACCAAGGCCGGTTACTTCGGTGGTCTGGTGTCGGCGCCGGTGTTCAGCCGCGTGATGTCCGGCACCCTGCGCCTGATGAACGTGACCCCGGACAACCTGCCGACTACGCAACAGGCCAACGCCACCCCGGTCGTTCCGCTGAAAGCCAATGGAGGGCGCGGCTGATGTCATTAAGTCTGAACAAGATATTCCCCCACGCCGGCCACGATCTGTTGATCCGTGAACTGGCGCTGGACAGCCGCAACGTGCGCGCCGGCGACTTGTTTCTCGCCGTGCCCGGCGGCCGTTTCGATGGCCGTGCGCATATCGCCGATGCCTTGCAACGCGGCGCGGCTGCCGTGGCTTATGAAGTCGAAGGCGCCACCGTGCTGCCGATCACTGACGTGCCGCTGATTCCGGTCAAAGGTCTGGCGGCGCAGCTGTCGGACATTGCCGGGCGTTTTTACGGTGAGCCGAGTCACCACCTGAACCTGATCGGCGTCACTGGCACCAATGGCAAGACCAGCGTGACCCAATTGGTCGCGCAGGCGCTGGATCTGCTCGGCCAGCATTGCGGCATCGTCGGTACGCTGGGTTCCGGTTTCTACGGCGCGCTGGAAAGCGGCCTGCACACCACGCCGAACCCGATTGCCGTGCAAGCGACCCTCGGTGACCTGAAAAAGGCCGGCGCGAAAGCCGTGGCCATGGAAGTGTCGTCCCACGGTCTGGATCAGGGCCGGGTCACCGCGCTGGCCTTCGACGTGGCGGTGATGACCAACCTGTCCCGCGATCACCTGGATTATCACGGCACCATGCAGGCGTACGCCGAGGCCAAGGCCCGGCTGTTCGCCTGGAATGACCTGAAGTGCCGCGTGGTCAACCTCGACGACGATTTCGGCCGGCAACTGGCGGCGGAAAAGCGCGAGTCGCGTTTGATCACCTACAGCCTGCTCGACAGCAGCGCCTACCTGTTTTGCCGCGAAGCGCAGTTCGACGACCACGGCGTACGCGCCACGCTGGTAACGCCGCAAGGCGAGCACCACCTGCGCAGCACGCTGCTCGGGCGTTTCAACCTGAGCAACGTGCTGGCGGCAGTCGGCGCCTTGCTTGGCCTGGATTACGCCCTCGACGAAATTCTCAAAGTGCTGCCAAAGCTCGAAGGCCCGGCCGGTCGCATGCAGCGTCTGGGTGGCGGCACGCAGCCGCTGGTGGTGGTCGATTACGCCCACACTCCCGATGCACTGGAAAAAGTTCTCACCGCACTGCGCCCGCACGTCAAAGGCCAACTGCTGTGCCTGTTCGGCTGCGGCGGGGATCGCGATCGTGGCAAACGTCCGTTGATGGCCGAAGTGGTCGAGCGTCTCGCCGACCAGGTGCTGGTCACCGACGACAACCCGCGCACCGAAGATCCTGCGGTGATTTTCGACGACATCCGTGCCGGTTTTACCGCTGTGGATAAGGTCACCTTCGTCGCCGGTCGCGGTCAGGCCATTGCGCAATTGATTGCCGGCGCAACCGCTGACGACGTGATTGTGCTCGCCGGCAAAGGTCACGAGGACTATCAGGAAATCAACGGCGTGCGCCATGCCTTTTCCGATCTGGTCGAGGCCGATCATGCCCTGACCGCGTGGGAGGTGGCCCATGCTTAAGGCCCTGACACTCAGCGCACTGACCAATGCCCTCGAAGCCCGTTTGATCGGCGCTGACGCGAGTTTCGACGGCGTCAGTATCGACAGCCGTGCGATCCAGCCTGGTCAGTTGTTCATCGCCCTGACCGGCCCGCGTTTCGACGGTCATGATTATCTGAACGATGTTGCCGGCAAAGGCGCCGTGGCGGCACTGGTCGAGCGCGAAGTCGCCGACAGCGCGCTGCCGCAATTGCTGGTCAAGGACACCCGTCAGGCGCTGGGCCAACTCGGCGCGTTGAACCGTGCTGCGTTCACTCAGCCCGTGGCAGCGGTGACCGGTTCCAGCGGCAAGACCACGGTCAAGGAAATGCTCGCGAGCATCCTGCGCACGCGCGGTCCGGTGCTGGCGACCCGTGGCAATCTGAACAACGACCTCGGCGTACCGCTGACCCTGATCGAACTGGCGCCGGAGCACACCTCCGCCGTGATCGAACTGGGCGCTTCGCGTCTCGGTGAAATCGCTTACACCGTCGGCCTGACCAAGCCGCACGTGGCGATCCTGAACAACGCCGGCACCGCTCACGTCGGTGAGTTCGGCGGTCCGGAAAAAATCGTCGAAGCCAAAGGTGAAATCATCGAAGGCCTGGCTGCCGATGGCATCGCCGTGCTCAACCTCGATGACAAGGCTTTCGGTATCTGGAAGACCCGCGCTGCCGGTCGTCAGGTGCTGACCTTCGCTCTCAGCAACAGCGAGGCGAATTTCCACGCCAGCGATCTGGCCACTGATGCCCGTGGTTGCCCGGCGTTCAATCTGCACACCCCTGAAGGCAGTGAGCGCGTGCAACTGAACCTGCTCGGTACCCATAACGTCGCCAATGCCCTGGCTGCCGCCGCTGCTGCTCACGCCTTGGGCGTGTCGCTGTTCGGCATCGCCACCGGGCTGGGCGCGGTGCAACCGGTCAAGGGACGCACCGTCGCGCAGCTGGCGAAAAACGGCATGCGCGTGATCGATGACACCTACAACGCAAACCCCACCTCGATGTGTGCGGCCGTTGATATACTCGCCGGCTTTTCCGGCCGCACCGTCCTGGTGCTCGGAGATATCGGCGAGTTGGGCGACTGGGCGGAGCAGGGGCACCGCGACGTGGGCGAGTACGCCCGAGGCAAGGTTTCCGCGCTTTACGCGGTCGGGCCGAACATGGTCCACGCGGTAAACGCTTTCGGTGAGCAGGCGCAGCACTTCGGCACCCAGGCCGAGCTGATCCAGGCCCTCGCCGCCGAGCAGGACACAAACACCACCATTTTGATCAAGGGTTCGCGCAGCGCAGCGATGGAAAACATCGTTGCGGCTCTGTGCGGGTCCAGTCTGGAGAAACATTAATGCTGCTGCTGCTAGCGGAGTATCTGCAACAGTTCTACAAAGGCTTCGCGGTCTTCCAGTACCTGACCCTGCGCGGGATTCTCGGTGTACTGACCGCGCTGGTCTTGTCGCTGTGCTATGGCCCGTGGATGATCCGTACTCTGCAGAACCGTCAGATCGGCCAATCGGTACGTAACGACGGCCCGCAATCGCACCTGTCCAAATCCGGTACGCCGACCATGGGTGGCGCGCTGATTCTGTCGTCGATCGGCGTCAGCACCTTGCTCTGGGCTGACCTGAGCAACCGCTACGTTTGGGTGGTGCTGCTGGTGACCCTGCTGTTCGGCGCCATCGGCTGGGTCGACGATTACCGCAAAGTCATCGAGAAAAACTCCCGTGGCCTGCCGAGCCGCTGGAAGTATTTCTGGCAGTCGGTGTTCGGCCTCGGCGCAGCGATCTTCCTTTATATGACTGCCGCGACGCCGGTGGAAACCACGCTGATTCTGCCGATGCTCAAGGACTACAGCATTCCGCTGGGCGCCGGTTTCATCGTGCTGACCTACTTTGTGATTGTCGGTTCGAGCAACGCGGTCAACCTGACTGACGGCCTCGACGGCCTGGCGATCATGCCAACCGTGATGGTCGGCGGCGGCCTGGGGATTTTCTGCTACCTGTCGGGTAACGTGAAATTCGCCGAATACCTGCTGATTCCTTACGTGCCGGGCGCGGGCGAGCTGATCGTGTTCTGCGGCGCGCTGATCGGTGCCGGCCTCGGTTTTCTCTGGTTCAACACCTATCCAGCGCAAGTATTCATGGGCGACGTCGGTGCCCTGGCACTCGGCGCGGCACTGGGCACCATCGCGGTGATCGTCCGTCAGGAAATCGTCCTGTTCATCATGGGCGGCGTGTTCGTGATGGAAACCCTGTCAGTGGTCATTCAGGTTGCCTCCTTTAAGCTGACCGGTCGCCGCGTGTTCCGCATGGCGCCGATTCACCACCACTTTGAACTCAAGGGCTGGCCCGAGCCGCGCGTGATCGTCCGTTTCTGGATCATCACCGTGATTCTCGTACTGGTCGGCCTTGCCACCCTGAAGCTGAGGTAGAACGAGTGTCTCTGATCGCTTCTGACCACTTCCGCATCGTTGTCGGCCTCGGCAAGAGCGGCATGTCCCTGGTTCGCTTCCTGGCGAACCGGGGCACGTCGTTTGCTGTGGCCGACACGCGGGACAATCCACCGGAACTGGCCACGCTCAAGCGTGACTATCCGCACGTGGAAGTGCGTTGTGGCGAGCTGGACGTCGAATTCCTCTGCCGTGCCGACGAGCTCTACGTGAGCCCCGGCCTGGCGCTGGCGACCCCGGCCCTGCAAGCCGCCGCTGCCCGTGGCGTGAAAATGTCCGGCGACATCGAACTGTTCGCGCGTAATGCGCGGGCGCCGATCGTCGCGATCACCGGTTCCAACGCGAAAAGCACCGTCACTACTCTGGTCGGCGAGATGGCGGCTGCGGCCGGCAAGCGCGTCGCCGTTGGCGGCAACCTCGGCACGCCGGCGCTGGATCTGCTCAGCGACGATGTCGAGTTGTACGTCATGGAGTTGTCGAGTTTCCAGCTGGAAACCACCGACCAGCTCAACGCCGAAGTCGCCACCGTACTGAACATCAGCGAAGACCACATGGATCGCTACAGCGGTCTGCCGGCCTATCACCTGGCCAAGCACCGGATCTTCCGCGGCGCGAAGCAGTTTGTGGTCAACCGTCAGGACGCCCTGAGCCGTCCATTGATCGGCGAAGGCCAGCCATGCTGGACCTTTGGCCTGAGCAAACCGGATTTCAAAGCGTTCGGCATTCGCGAAGAAGACGGCGAGAAGTATCTGGCCTTCGAATTCCAGAACCTGATGCCGGTGCGTGAACTGAAGATTCGCGGCGCGCACAACCAGTCCAACGCCCTCGCCGCATTGGCACTGGGGCACGCGGTGGGCCTGCCGTTCGACGCCATGCTCTCTGCATTGCGTACGTTTGCCGGCCTCGAGCATCGTTGCCAGTGGGTGCGCGATCTCGACGGCGTGGCCTATTACAACGATTCCAAAGCCACCAACGTTGGCGCCGCTCTGGCCGCCATCGAAGGTTTGGGCGCAGACATCGACGGCAAGGTCATTCTGATCGCCGGCGGTGACGGCAAAGGCGCCGAATTCAACGATCTGCGCGATCCGGTGGCGGCCAACTGCCGCGCTGTGGTGCTGATGGGCCGCGACTCCGACAAGATCGGCGCAGCCATTGGCGATGCCGTGCCGCTGATCCGCGCGTCCTCGCTGGTCGACGCCGTTGAGCAATGCCGCGCCGCTGCCCAGCCGGGTGACGTGGTGCTGCTGTCGCCGGCCTGCGCCAGTTTCGACATGTTCAAGAATTACGAAGACCGTGGTCACCAGTTCGTCCGCGCTGTGGAGGAACTGGCATGAACCTGAGAAACATCATCAAGCCGTACCCGTCGCCGCTGATCACCGGGCGTGGCATCGACCTCGATTTCCCGATGCTCGCCGGTTGCCTGGCGCTGCTGGGTCTGGGGCTGATCATGATCGCCTCGGCGTCCACCGAAGTGGCGGCGGCGCAGTCGGGCAGTCCGCTGTATTACATGATTCGCCACCTTATCTATGTGGTGCTGGGCCTGGGCGCGTGCATCGTCACCATGATGATCCCGATCGCCACCTGGCAGCGCCTCGGCTGGATGATGCTGATCGGTGCGTTCGGCCTGCTGGTGATGGTGATCATCCCCGGCATCGGCCGCGAAGTGAACGGTTCGATGCGCTGGATCGGTTTCAGCTTCTTCAACGTGCAGCCGTCGGAAATCGCCAAGGTGTTCGTGGTGATCTACCTCGCCGGTTATCTGGTGCGCCGGCAGAAAGAAGTACGCGAGAGCTGGATGGGCTTCTTCAAGCCGTTCATCGTCCTGTTGCCGATGGCCGGTCTGTTGCTGATGGAACCGGACTTTGGTGCCACCGTAGTCATGATGGGCGCGGCGGCGGCGATGCTGTTTCTTGGCGGGGTCGGGCTGTTCCGCTTCTCGCTGATGGTGGTGCTGGCGGTTGGCGCGGTGGTTCTGCTGATTCAGATGCAGCCGTATCGAATGGCGCGTCTGACCAACTTCGCCGATCCGTGGGCCGACCAGTTCGGTGCCGGCTATCAGTTGTCGCAGGCCTTGATCGCTTTCGGTCGCGGCGAGTGGCTGGGCGTCGGCCTGGGCAACAGCGTGCAGAAGCAGTTCTACCTGCCGGAAGCGCATACCGACTTCGTGTTCTCGGTACTCGCCGAAGAGCTCGGTGCGGTCGGTTCGCTGTGCACCGTCGCGCTGTTCGTGTTCGTGTGTATTCGCGGCATGTACATCGGCCTGTGGGCGGAGAAGGCCAAGCAGTTCTTCGCCGCTTACGTGGCTTACGGCTTGTCGTTCCTGTGGATTGGTCAGTTCCTGATCAACATCGGTGTGAACGTCGGCCTGCTGCCAACCAAGGGTCTGACCTTGCCGTTCCTCAGTTACGGCGGCAGCTCGCTGGTGATCTGCTGCGCCTGTCTGGGCCTGTTGCTGCGCATCGAGTGGGAGAGTCGAACCCACCTGGGCAGCGAAGAGATGGAATTCCAGGAGAGCGACTTCGCCGAGGAGCCGACTCATGGGCGCTAACGTATTGATCATGGCCGGCGGTACCGGCGGCCACGTGTTCCCGGCGCTGGCCTGTGCCCGCGAGTTTCAGGCGCGCGGCTACACCGTGCACTGGCTCGGCACGCCACGCGGGATCGAAAACGAACTGGTTCCGGCGGCAGGGCTTGAACTGCACCGGATCAACGCCAGCGGTCTGCGCGGCAAGGGCAAGCTGTCGCTGCTCAAGGCGCCGCTGATGTTGCTCAAATCGGTGTGGCAGGCGCGGGCGATCATGCGCCGCCTGAAGCCGGTGTGCGTGGTTGGCTTTGGCGGATATGTGACCGGCCCTGGTGGCCTTGCTGCGAAACTGGCTGGCGTGCCGGTGATCGTTCACGAGCAGAACGCTGTCGCCGGCACCGCCAATCGGTTGCTGGTGCCGTTCGCCGCCCGAGTGTGTGAAGCGTTCCCCGACACCTTTACTCTGTCGGACAGCCGCCGTACCACCGGTAATCCGGTGCGCAGCGAGCTGTTCCTCGAAACATCGCGACCGGCGCTGGCCGGGCGCAAAGCGCGTTTGCTGATCCTTGGCGGCAGCCTGGGCGCAGAACCGTTGAACAAATTGCTGCCTGAAGCCCTGGCCCAAGTCGCTGCCGACCTGCGCCCGGAAGTGTTTCATCAGGCCGGCAAAAATCACGATGAAGTGACTGCCGAGCGTTACCGCGCCGTGGGTGTGGAAGCGCAGGTGCAGCCGTTCATCAAAGACATGGCCCAGGCCTATGGCTGGGCTGACCTGGTGGTGTGCCGCGCTGGCGCGTTGACCATCAGTGAGCTGGCGGCCGCCGGTCTGCCCTCGATGCTGGTGCCTTTGCCCCACGCGATCGACGATCACCAGACCCGCAACGCCGATTATTTGGCCCGCGAAGGCGCTGCCTTCCTGATGCCGCAAAGAACGACTGGTGCCGCGGATCTTGCCGCGCGCCTGACAGAGGTCTTGATGCAACCGCAACGACTCGAAGCAATGGCCCAAGCGGCCCGCCGACTGGCCAAACCCGATGCCACCCGTAGCGTGGTCGATACCTGTCTGGAGGTGGCCCATGGTTGAGAATCAGAAAGCCATGCCGCAACCGGAAATGCGCCGCATCCGTCGCATCCACTTCGTCGGCATCGGCGGCGTGGGCATGTGCGGTATCGCTGAAGTGTTGTTGAACCTGGGCTATCAAGTCTCCGGTTCCGACCTGAAAGCCTCGCCGGTCACCGAGCGCCTGGAAACCTTCGGCGCGCAGATCTTCATCGGTCACCGTGCCGAGAACGCCGCTACCGCCGACGTGCTGGTGGTGTCGAGCGCAGTGAACACGTCCAACCCGGAAGTGGCGACTGCCCTTGAACGCCGCATTCCCGTAGTGCCGCGTGCAGAAATGCTCGCCGAGCTGATGCGCTATCGCCACGGCATCGCCGTCGCCGGTACCCATGGCAAAACCACCACCACCAGCCTGATCGCTTCGGTGTTCGCGGCGGGTGGTCTGGACCCGACATTCGTCATTGGTGGTCGTCTGAATGCAGCGGGCACCAATGCCCAACTCGGCACCAGCCGTTACCTGATCGCCGAAGCCGACGAAAGCGATGCGAGCTTCCTGCATCTGCAGCCGCTGGTGGCCGTGGTCACCAACATCGACGCCGACCACATGGCGACCTACGACGGTGACTTCAACAAACTGAAGAAAACCTTCGTCGAATTCCTCCACAACCTGCCGTTCTACGGTTTGGCGGTGATGTGCCTGGACGATCCGGTGGTGCGCGAAATCCTGCCGCTGGTGAAACGTCCGACCGTGACCTACGGCTTCAGCGAAGACGCCGACGTACGCGCAATCAATGTCCGTCAGCAGGGCATGCAGACCTTCTTCACCGTGCTGCGCCCGGATCGCGAGCCGCTGGACGTGTCGGTGAACATGCCCGGCAACCACAACGTGCTCAACTCGCTGGCGACCATCTGCATCGCCACCGACGAAGGCGTCAGCGATGAAGCCATCGTTCAGGGTCTGTCGGGCTTCCAGGGCGTTGGCCGACGCTTCCAGGTCTACGGCGAACTGCCGGTGGACGGCGGCAACGTGATGCTGGTCGACGACTACGGGCACCACCCGACCGAAGTCGCTGCCGTGATCAAAGCCGTGCGCGGTGGCTGGCCGGAGCGTCGTCTGGTGATGGTCTACCAGCCGCATCGCTACAGCCGCACCCGTGATCTGTACGACGACTTCGTCAATGTACTGGCCGACGCCAACGTGCTGCTGCTGATGGAAGTCTATCCGGCCGGCGAAGAGCCGATCCCGGGCGCCGACAGCCGCAAGCTGTGCAACAGCATCCGCCAGCGCGGTCAGCTCGACCCGATCTACATCGAGCGTGGCGTTGACCTGGCACCGCTGGTCAAGCCGCTGCTGCGCGCCGGCGACATTCTGCTGTGCCAGGGCGCTGGTGATATCGGCGGTCTCGCGCCGAAGCTGTTGAAAAGTGAATTGTTCGCCGGCGCCGTGGCGGCGCCGGTCGAGGGGAAGTTGAAATGACTGCTGCCTACGCCAAGCTGTTCTCCACCATCGCGCCGAAAGACTTCGGCCGCGTCGCCGTGCTCTTCGGCGGCCTGAGTGCCGAGCGTGAGGTTTCGCTGAAATCCGGCAACGCCGTGCTCGATGCGCTGCAAAGCGCTGGCGTCGACGCGTTCGGCATCGATGTGGGCGAAGACTTCCTGCAGCGTCTGCTCAGCGAAAAGATCGACCGCGCGTTCATCATTCTCCACGGTCGCGGCGGTGAAGACGGCAGCATGCAGGGCCTGCTCGAGTGCGCCGGCATCCCTTACACCGGCAGCGGCATCCTCGCCTCGGCACTGGCGATGGACAAGCTGCGTACCAAGCAGGTCTGGCACAGTCTCGGGATTCCGACGCCGCGTCACGCCGTACTGTGCAGCGAAGCCGATTGTATTTCCGCAGCGACGGAACTGGGCCTGCCTTTGATCGTCAAACCGGCGCATGAAGGTTCAAGTATCGGGATGGCCAAAGTGAATTCTGCGTCCGAGTTGATCGACGCATGGAAAGCGGCCAGTACCTACGATTCGCAAGTGTTGGTCGAGCAATGGATTCAAGGTCCGGAGTTCACCATCGCCACCCTGCGTGACCAGGTGTTGCCTCCTATCGCCCTGGGTACACCGCACACATTTTACGACTACGACGCCAAGTACATCGCCAACGATACCCAGTACCGCATTCCGTGCGGCCTGGACGCGGCCAAGGAACAGGAACTCATGGAACTCACGGCCAAGGCCTGTGAGGCGCTGGGTATCGCCGGTTGGGGCCGGGCGGACGTGATGCAGGACGCCGACGGGCAGTTCTGGTTCCTTGAAGTCAATACCGCACCGGGCATGACCGATCACAGCCTGGTGCCGATGGCGGCGCGGGCTGCCGGTCTGGATTTCCAGCAACTGGTTCTGGCCATTCTGGCCGCCAGCGTTGAAGACGCAGGCGCAACAGAGGCGCGAGGTTAAGACCATGCAAGGCGCTCATCTCAGACATCAGCCACCCGCACCCGGCCGCAAGCCGGTGCCGCGGGGTGCCAGCCGAATGGTGGCGAAAGAGCCGATGTCCGCGCGCCTGCCGAAAGCCAATTTCAGCTTTCTGAAAAGCCTGTTCTGGCCAGTGCTGCTGGTGGCGCTGGGCTTTGGCACCTACGAAGGCGCGCAGCGTCTGCTGCCGTACGCCGACCGGCCGATCAGCAAGGTCGCGGTGCAGGGCGACCTGAGTTACATCAGCCAGCAGGCGGTGCAGCAGCGAATCGCGCCGTTCGTGGCGTCGAGCTTCTTCACCATCGACCTCGCCGGCATGCGCAAAGAGCTGGAACAGATGCCATGGATCGCCCATGCCGAAGTGCGCCGGGTGTGGCCGGACCAGGTGGTGATCCGCCTCGAAGAGCAATTGCCGGTGGCCCGATGGGGCGACGAGTCGCTGCTGAACAATCAGGGTCAGGCATTTACCCCCAGAGAGCTGGCGAACTACGAACACCTGCCGCAGCTGTTCGGCCCACAACGGGCTCAGCAGCAGGTGATGCAGCAGTATCAGGTGCTGAGCCAACTGCTGCGGCCGCTGGGTTTTTCGATTGCACGCCTGGAATTGCGTGAACGCGGCAGCTGGTTCCTGACCACCGGTGCCGGCAGTTCCGGCCCCGGCATCGAGTTGCTGCTGGGACGCGGCAACCTGGTGGAAAAGATGCGCCGCTTCATCGCCATCTATGACAAGACGCTGAAAGAGCAGATTACGAACATTGCGCGCATCGATCTGCGCTACGCCAACGGCCTCGCTGTTGGCTGGCGGGAACCCGTAGCGCCGACGACAGCCCAACCCGCTGTCGCAAAGAATTAAGAAGAGGCAGGACCCATGGCAAACGTGCAAAGCGGCAAAATGATCGTCGGTCTGGATATCGGCACCTCCAAAGTGGTGGCGCTGGTAGGCGAGGTCGCGGACGACGGCCAGCTGGAAATCGTCGGGATCGGCACGCATCCGTCCCGCGGTCTGAAGAAGGGCGTGGTGGTCAACATCGAATCCACCGTGCAGTCGATCCAGCGCGCGATCGAAGAAGCCCAACTGATGGCCGGCTGCCGCATTCACTCGGCGTTCGTCGGCGTGGCCGGCAATCACATCCGCAGCCTGAATTCCCACGGCATCGTTGCGATCCGTGATCGCGAAGTCAGCTCGGCGGACCTTGAGCGTGTACTCGACGCCGCCCAGGCCGTGGCGATCCCGGCTGACCAGCGCGTGCTGCACACCCTGCCGCAGGATTACGTGATCGATAACCAGGAAGGCGTGCGCGAGCCGCTGGGCATGTCCGGCGTGCGTCTGGAAGCCAAGGTTCACGTGGTCACCTGCGCCGTCAACGCTGCACAGAACATTGAAAAATGCGTGCGTCGCTGCGGTCTGGAAATCGACGACATCATTCTCGAGCAACTGGCCTCGGCCTACTCGGTGCTGACCGACGACGAGAAAGAACTGGGCGTGTGCCTGGTCGACATCGGCGGCGGCACCACCGACATCGCGATCTTCACCGAAGGCGCGATCCGACACACCGCGGTGATCCCGATTGCCGGTGATCAGGTGACCAACGACATCGCCATGGCGTTGCGCACTCCGACCCAGTACGCGGAAGAGATCAAGATCCGTTACGCCTGCGCCCTGGCCAAACTGGCCGGTGCCGGCGAAACCATCAAGGTGCCGAGCGTTGGCGACCGTCCACCGCGCGAACTGTCGCGTCAGGCCCTGGCCGAAGTGGTCGAGCCGCGTTACGACGAACTGTTCACCCTGATCCAGGCCGAGCTGCGTCGCAGCGGCTACGAAGACCTGATCCCGGCGGGCATCGTGCTCACCGGTGGTACTTCGAAAATGGAAGGCGCCACTGAACTGGCCGAAGAAATCTTCCACATGCCGGTGCGCCTTGGTGTGCCGCATGGCGTGAAAGGTCTGGATGACGTGGTGCGCAACCCGATTTATTCCACTGGCGTCGGCTTGTTGATGTACGGCCTGCAGAAGCAGTCCGACGGAGTTTCGTTCTCCGGCATCGGCAGCCGCGACAGCTACAGCAGCGAAGAGCCTCAGGCGCCGCTGCTGGACCGACTGAAAAAGTGGGTTCAGGGCAATTTTTAAAAAAGCAGCCTGGAGCGACAAGCTTCAAGCGGCAAGCAACTGCAGTAGATACACCGCAACAAACAGCAGTAGGCGAAAAAACTAGAGAATGTAAGGAGAGGGAAAATGTTCGAACTCGTAGACAACATCCCCGCAAGCCCGGTAATCAAAGTTATCGGTGTCGGCGGTGGCGGCGGCAACGCTGTCAATCACATGGTCAAGAGCAACATCGAAGGCGTTGAGTTCATCTGCGCCAACACCGATGCTCAAGCGCTGAAAAACATCGGCGCGCGGACCATCCTGCAACTGGGCACCGGCGTGACCAAAGGCCTGGGTGCCGGCGCGAATCCTGAGGTCGGCCGTCAAGCCGCTCTGGAAGACCGCGAGCGCATCGCTGAAGTGCTGGCCGGCACCAACATGGTGTTCATCACCACCGGCATGGGCGGCGGTACCGGTACCGGTGCAGCGCCGATCATCGCCGAAGTGGCCAAGGAAATGGGCATCCTGACCGTTGCGGTCGTGACCCGTCCGTTCCCGTTCGAAGGCCGCAAGCGTATGCAGATCGCCGACGAAGGCATCCGCATGCTTTCGGAAAGCGTCGACTCGCTGATCACCATTCCGAACGAGAAACTGCTGACCATCCTCGGCAAAGACGCAAGCCTCTTGTCGGCTTTCGCCAAGGCTGACGATGTATTGGCCGGTGCCGTTCGCGGTATCTCCGACATCATCAAGCGTCCGGGCATGATCAACGTCGACTTCGCCGACGTGCGCACCGTGATGAGCGAAATGGGCATGGCGATGATGGGCACTGGCTGCGCCAGCGGTCCGAACCGTGCACGTGAAGCTACCGAAGCGGCAATCCGCAACCCGCTGCTGGAAGACGTCAACCTGCAAGGCGCGCGCGGCATTCTGGTGAACATCACCGCCGGTCCTGACCTGTCCCTGGGTGAGTACTCCGACGTGGGTTCGATCATCGAAGCCTTCGCTTCCGAGCACGCGATGGTCAAGGTCGGTACCGTTATCGATCCGGACATGCGCGACGAGCTGCACGTAACCGTGGTTGCCACCGGTCTGGGCGCAAAAATCGAGAAGCCTGTGAAGGTCATCGACAACACCGTTCACACCTCGATGGCTTCGGCGCAGGTGCAACAACCGGCTCCGGCCCGTCAGGAGCAGCCAGCGGTGAACTACCGTGACCTGGACCGTCCGACCGTCATGCGCAACCAGGCTCAGGCCGGTGCTGCGGCTGCCGCGAAGATGAATCCGCAGGATGACCTGGACTACCTGGACATTCCGGCATTCCTGCGTCGTCAGGCCGATTGATGGAATGTATCAGGGCTATGAAGGTGATTGGTGTTCAGCAAAGGCATGGTCTGCTATCATCGCCAGCCTTTGTTGATACCAGTTCGCAATTTGCGCTGAAGCGGCCCAAGCCATGATTAAACAACGCACACTGAAAAATATTATCCGTGCCACAGGTGTAGGCCTGCACTCCGGTGAGAAGGTCTATCTGACTCTCAAGCCTGCGCCTGTCGACACTGGCATTGTGTTTTGTCGCGCTGACCTCGACCCTGTGGTGCAGATTCCTGCCCGCGCGGAAAACGTCGGTGAAACCACTATGTCGACGACGCTGATCAATGGCGACGTCAAAGTGGACACGGTAGAGCACTTGCTCTCGGCCATGGCTGGCCTGGGCATCGATAACGCCTACGTCGAGCTCTCCGCGTCCGAAGTCCCGATCATGGATGGCAGCGCTGGACCCTTCGTATTCCTGATTCAATCGGCTGGCCTGGAAGAACAGGACGCCGCCAAGAAATTCATCCGCATCCTGCGTGAAGTGACAGTGGAAGACGGCGACAAGCGCGCCACTTTCGTCCCTTTCGAAGGTTTCAAGGTGAGCTTCGAGATCGATTTCGATCACCCGGTATTCCGGGACCGCACCCAGAGTGCAAGCGTGGATTTTTCCAGCACTTCGTTCGTAAAAGAAGTCAGCCGCGCCCGTACCTTTGGTTTCATGAGTGACATCGAGTACCTGCGCAAGCACAACCTCGCACTCGGCGGCAGCGTGGAAAACGCGATCGTGGTCGACGCTGATGGCGTGTTGAACGAAGACGGTCTTCGTTATGAAGACGAATTCGTCAAACACAAGATCCTCGATGCGATTGGCGACCTGTACCTGCTGGGCAACAGCCTGATTGGTGAGTTCAAAGGCTTCAAGTCCGGTCATGCACTGAACAACCAGCTGCTGCGCAAATTGATTGAGCAGACAGACGCTTGGGAAGTGGTGACGTTCGAAGACGCCAGCACCGCACCGATCTCTTACATGCGCCCGGTTGCGGCGGTGTAAGTAAAAAACCTCTCTAGTTTTTTGAAGGCCATCCTCGGATGGCCTTTTTTTATGCCCTTTCAAAAGCAAAAGATCGCAGCCTTCGGCAGCTCCAGGGATACCGCATTCCAGATGTAGGAGCTGCCGAAGGCTGCGATCTTTTGACTTTAAACTGACACTACAACGCGATTGCGCCCGCCTTCCTTGGCTTGATACAGCGCCTTGTCCGCCGCAAACAGTAATTGCTCCAGTGTCATCTCGCTCGCCGATGTCCACGTAGCAATGCCGATACTCACGGTCATCGCCCGCTCAGCGCCTTCGACCCATGGCAAGTTTTCCACAGCCTGGCGAATCTGCTCGGCGATCTGCTGCGCCCCGGCGCTGTCGGTCTCGGCGAGAATCACCGAAAATTCTTCACCGCCATACCGCGCGACCAAATCCGCCGGGCGTCGCACGTTCGCCGTGATCACCTTGGCCAGTTCACGCAACACCTGATCCCCAGCCTGATGGCCATGGCGATCATTGAAGGCCTTGAAGTGGTCGGCATCGATCATCATCACCGACAGCGGCTGGCCCGAGCGCTGCGCGCGGAACCATTCGTGGCGCAGGGTCTGGTCGAGCATGCGCCGGTTGGCCACACCGGTCAGGTCATCGGTGGCAGCCAGTTGCGCCAGTTCGCGTTCGGCGCGATGGCGCAAACGCAGTTCCCGAGCGAGCAGCCAGGTCAGCCACAACAGCCCCAGCCACAACAGCCCCAGGCACAACACGCCGGTGGCGCCGCTGATCAGGATCGCCGTGCGCCGCCAGGTGCCGAACACTTCCTCGCTGGACAGCGCGACCATCACGGTCAACGGCAGATTGCCGACCCGCGAGTAGGTATAGAGCCGCCGCTGGTCATCCATGCTCGAGGTGCTGGTGAAACTGCCGCTGCCATCGCGATCGTTGAGAATCCGCACGACATTGGGGCGGTTGCCGAAACTCTTGCCGACCGAATCGCTCTGCAGATACGGCTTCTGCGCAAGCAGCACGCCATCGCTGTTGATGATGTTCAACGTGCTGTCGGTGCCGATGTCGAGGCTTTTGAACAGGTCGTCGAAGTAGTCGAGTTTCAGCGACGCCACCGCCACGCCGAGAAATTCGCCGGTCTGCGAGGAGATGCGCCGGCTGAAGCTGATGCGCCACTGATCGGCCTCTTCGCAATCGCAGCGGGTCTTGAACGGGCGGCTGATGAACATGCCGATATCGCGGTTGAATGCGTGGGCGAGAAAATAATCGCGGTCGGCGAAATTGCCCGGTTTCGCTTCGATGCGCGAGGAGTCGGCGATCACCTCGCCATGCTTGTCGAGCAGCAGGATGTCGCCCTTGAAGCGCGCGGTGGCAGAGCGATCGAACAGCGCCAGATGACGGATCTGCGGCGAGACGTTCTGCAGATCGTCACGCTGAGCGGCGGCGATCAGCCCTTGCAGCGTCAGGTCGTACAGCTCGACGGTGCGCAGCACATCGGCATCGATCAATTGCGCGATGGTCGTGGCGCGGCGCGTGGCGACTTCCTGCGCACTGGCGTACTCGCGGATCAGCAGGAAGGTGACGATGCACACCATCGCAATCACGGTCAGCAGGCTGCCGAGGATCAGCAGGCGCTCGGGGCGACCGGTAAGGCCTGTGATGGAAGGCGTGCGGCTGGCGATCATGATGGGGGTTCGGGTTGGGGGATTCTAACAAGCGTAGTTGCACTATGAGCCTGCTCACACCTGTAGGAGCTGCCGAAGGCTGCGATCTTTTGATTTTCAAGAGCAAGATCAAAAGATCGCAGCCTTCGGCAGCTCCTACCAATAGGTTCAATGTTGATTGGGCTTCAGCCTGGTAGCGATCTTAGAAGACGTTGACCGGGTAGTCGATGATCACGCGGTATTCATCTGTATCCGAATCAATCGCGCCGTAGCCGTTGCCGCCACGGTTGGTCGCCCATTGCAGGCGCACCGCGAGGTCCTTGGCGTGGCCGCTTTGTACGACGTACTGCAAATCGATGTCGCGTTCCCAATGCTTGGCGTTGCGGCCATCGGCGCTGTACCAGCTCGAATAGCCTGCGCTGTCCGGATCGGCTTTGGTCAGGTCGACCGTGCCGCGTGAGTAAGACAGCGCCGAAGTCAGGCCGGGGATGCCGGCACCGGTGAAGTCGTAAGCGTACTTGAGCTTCCAGGAGCGTTCGTTCGGGCCGTTGAAGTCCGAATACTGCTGCGAGTTGTCCAGATAAACGCTGTCGCCCTGGCTGATGTAGTCGAACGGCGTGTTGCCGTTGACCCGCTGATACGCGGCAGTGACGCTGTGGTTGCCGATGCCGACGGTGAGATGCGTGCTCCAGGTGTTGTTGTCGATATCGCCGAGCAGCGCATCGCCGGTGTCTTGCGTGTGATAGAAGTGCAGGCCCGGGTTGAGGCTGACCAGATCGTTCAGTTGCCAGGTGTAGTCGAGGTCGTAGTAGTACTGGTTCCAGATGTCCTTGAGCTCGGACGCGTAAAGGCTGCTGGTCAGGCCCTCAACGCCGCTCCAGGCCACACCGGCCCAGTTCAGGTGCTGGCTTTTGTCGCCGTCGGCGAGGGTGCCGTATGACGTTCCGATGCGGGTATGACCGCTCTGGTTATACGGCTTGGTGAAACTGGCCTGGCCACCTTCGATCAGCCAGCCGTCGAAGCTGCGGTTACTCAGGCTGATGCCACGAAAGGTCTGCGGCAGCATCCGCGTGTCGCCGCCGGCGATGACCGGGTTGGTGAGGAACAGATCACCGGCCTTCAACTCGGTATCGAAGGCGCGCATCTTCAACGTCCCGCCTGCGGTGGAGAACGAGCCCGGCGCTTTGCCGTTGCCATCGCTGATCGGCAGGATGCTCGAACCGTCGGTCCCGCCTCCGCCATCGAGTTTCAAGCCGAGCATGGCATGGGCATCGACGCCGAAGCCGACCGTGCCTTCGGTGTAGCCAGACTGGAACACGCCGAGAAAACCCTGACCCCACTCGATATTGTCGTCCGCCTTCTGCAAGCGGTTGCGATTCATGTAGTAGTTGCGGGCGTTGAGGTTGAGGCTCGAGCCTGCGACGAAGCCCTGTTGGGCAGGCTCATCGGCGTGGACAGCGGGGGCAATCGTTGCGGCAATTGCAATGAACAGCGGGGTGAGGCGGACAGGGTAAAACACGTGCGGTGGGGCTCCTTGGGTCAGCGGGCCGCTCTGTTTCTTGAGCGGCTTGATGTTTCTTGTTGTTACAGACGCAGCAGACGGCTTTCAGACCACAACGAAAAAAGGCCGCTGAATGGCAGCGGCCTGGAGTGACGACGGTTGAACGGGAAGAGCCAAACAACCGCGTCGAGGGAAACCTTTCGCGGTGCGACTCAGCTGTCTTTCTCGAGCGCTTGAGCCTGGGAAGTAGCGGCCTGCGGGGATTGCGTCGCGTCTTGAGCCTTGGCCATCACTTCGGCCTGATGCTGATCGAATGCCTGCGCGCGAGCGACGTTGTGCGCCACGAACGCTTGCGATTCTTCAGCCATCGCCATCGGCGACAGGATCAATGAGGACAAAACGAATGCGCTGGCAATACCCATACTGTTGGACATCTTGAAAACCTTCTCGCTTGGCGAGTGCTGTTTGGTGCGGGCAAAGATAAGGTTGCCGGGGGTTGGGAAACAGCGCGATTTTCATAAATGACTGTTACAGCAAAAGCAAAGATCGCAGCCTTCGGCAGCTCCTACAAGGGCTTGGCGTACACCTGTAGGAGCTGCCGAAGGCTGCGATCTTTTGATCTTTTCAGACGGGAAGGTGAATGCCGAAGGTGTTCATGCCCCGGTCACTGCGCACAAACACATCCCCGCCATGCATCAGCGCAATCGCCTTGACGATGGCCAGCCCCAGCCCGTGGTTATTGCCGCTGTTGCTACGCGAGGCATCAACCCGATAAAACCGCTCGAACAACCTCGGCAGATGCTCGCTGGCAATCGGCGTCCCGGGATTGGCTACGCCAATGCTTACCTGATGTTCTTCAACCTCGATGCGCACCTCGATCACCTGGCCCGGTTCGGTATGCTGCACCGCGTTGCTGAGCAAATTGATCAGCGCCCGGCGCAGATGCGCGACCTCGATCTGCACTTGCGCATCGCCGCTGACCTGCACTTCAACCTGCGCGTCTTCAAGAATGAAATCCAGATAGTCCAGTGTCGTCGCCACCTCATCAGCCAGTGACGTCGAGGTCAGTTTGGTCGCCTTGTTGCCCTGATCGGCACTGGCCAGAAACAGCATGTCGTTGATGATCGAACGCAGCCGCTCCAGCTCTTCGAGATTCGATTGCAGCACTTCGAAATAGTGTTCGGCGGAGCGCCCGCGAGTTAGCGCGACCTGGGTCTGGCCGATCAGGTTGGTCAGCGGCGAGCGCAGTTCATGGGCGACATCGGCGTTGAACGATTCCAGCCGCGAATAGGCCAGTTCGACCCGTTCCAGGGTCGAGTTGAACGACTCGACAAACTGTTCCAGTTCCGGCGGCAGCGGCGACAGGCGCAAGCGTCCGGCGCGCAGTGGTGGGGCCAGACGCTGGGCTTCCTGCGACAGTTTGATCAGCGGCTTCAGACCGATTCTTGCGACCCAATAGCCCAATGCAGAGGCCAGCAGCACCCCGACAATCGCCAGACTGATCAGGGCTATGAGCAAGTGATGCTGGGTCTGATGCAGCGTCTCGGTGTCGATGCCGATCATGAAACGCAACGGCGGGCGCTGATCCTTGGCGGGGAACTGACTGACCAGCACTTTCAGTGGGTAGGGTTGATCGGGCAGTTGCAGATCGTGCATGCCCAACGGGCCATTGATGGCGGCACGAATCTGCGGCGTAAGGTTGCCGTATTCGTAGCGCGGCTCACCGCTGCTGATCCAGAAGCTGATGCGCTTGTCTTCTTCCCCGAGCAGCTTGAGCTTGTTGTTGATCTTCACCCAATGCTCCGGCGTGCCGTAACGGCCGACGGTGGATTCGAGCACGCTGTAACGCGCGTCCAGCTCGGCTTCGGGCAACAAACCCAGACCTTTGTCGACCTGCTGATACAGCGCGCCGCCAATCAACAGAAACACCACCAGCGCCACCAGCGTGAACATGCCGCTCAGGCGCAAGGCAATCGAGTTACTGGACACCACGGCTCTCCAGCACATAACCCATGCCTCGGATCGTGTGCAGCAGCTTTTCGTTGAACGGCCCGTCGAGCTTGGCGCGCAGGCGTTTGATCGCGACTTCGACGACGTTGGCGTCACTGTCGAAATTGATGTCCCAGACCATTTCGGCGATTGCGGTCTTCGAAAGGATTTCGCCCTGGCGACGGGCGAGCACGCTGAGCAGGGAAAACTCTTTCGCGGTCAGATCCAGGCGCGTGCCAGCGCGGGTGGCCTTGCGGCTGATCAGGTCGATCCACAGGTCGGCGATGGTCACTTGCACCGGCTCATGGCCGCCGCTGCGGCGAGTCAATGCCTGCAGGCGGGCGACCAGTTCGAGAAAGGAAAACGGTTTGCCGAGGTAATCGTCGGCGCCGTCGCGCAGGCCCTTTATCCGATCTTCGACGCGCTCGCGGGCGGTGAGCATGATCACCGGGGTCTGCTTGCGCGCACGTAATGCGCGCAGTACGCCGAAGCCATCGAGCCCCGGCAGCATGACGTCGAGGACGATCACGGCGTGGTCGCATTCCAGCGCCAGATGCAGGCCTTCGACACCGTCGCGGGCAAGGTCGACGGTGTAGCCCTGTTCGGTCAGGCCACGGTGCAGATAGTCCGCGGTTTTTTCTTCGTCTTCGATAATCAGGACGCGCATGACCGCCTCAGTCTGTGGTCGCCAGTGCCGTTGCGGGCGTTGGGGCTGGTGGGAGTGAGTGCCGGTGAAACAGCCGCTCGAGCCATAAGTATATGACCGGCGTGGTGAACAGCGTCAGCATCTGGCTGACCAGCAAACCGCCGACTACGGCAATCCCCAGCGGTTGGCGCAATTCGGCGCCGGTGCCGTAGCCGAGCATCAGCGGCAACGCACCGAGCAGGGCGGCGAGGGTGGTCATGATGATCGGCCGGAACCGGGTGATGCACGCTTCGAAAATCGCCTCCTGCGGCGGCAGACCGCGCTGGCGCTGCGCCTCGAGCGCGAAGTCGATCATCAGGATGCCGTTCTTTTTGACGATGCCGATCAGCAGCACCAGGCCGATCAACGCCATGATCGAAAAGTCCTGGCCGCAGATCCACAGCATGATCACCGCGCCGAGGCCTGCCGCCGGCAGGGTCGAAATGATCGTCAGTGGATGCACGAAGCTTTCATAAAGCACGCCGAGAATGATGTACACCGCCACCAGCGCCGCCAGAATCAGCCACGGCTGGCTGGCCAGCGAACTCTGGAACGCCTGCGCCGCACCCTGGAAATTGCCGCTGATCGCGGTGGGCATGCCGATCTCGGCCTTGGCCTGGTTGAGCTGAATCACCGCATCGCCCAATGCCACGCCGGGCGCGAGGTTGAATGACATGTTGGCGGCGGGGAACATGCCGTCGTGAGCAATCGACAGCGGGCCGATGGTTGGCGCGTCAAACCTTGCCAGCGCCGACAGCGGCACCATCTCACCGCTCAGTGGCGAGCGCAGGTAGAAATAGTTGAGGCTTTCGGCCTTGCCGCGCTGTTTGGTGTCCAGCTCGAGAATCACGTTGTACTGATTGACCTGGGTCTGGAATTCATTGATCTGCCGTTGGCCGAATGCATCGTACAGCGCCTCGTCGACATCGCTTGCAGTCAGGCCGAAACGCGCGGCGGCGCTGCGATCGATGCTGATGTGGGTGATGCTGCCGCCCAGTTGCAGATCGTTGGAAATGTCGCGGAATGCCGGGTTGCTGCGCAGTTTCTCGGTCAGGCGCTGGGTCCAGGTGGCGAGGGTCGCGCCGTCGTTGCTCTTGAGTACGTATTGGTACTGCGCACGGCTGGGGCCGGAGCTGAGGTTGATGTCCTGCCCGGCGCGCAAATACAGGACGATGCCGGGCACTTTCATCAGTTGCGGGCGGATGCGGTCGATGAACTGGCTGGCGCCGACATCGCGATCACCACGTTTTTTCAGGGCGATCCAGAAGCGCCCGTTGGCGATGGTCTGGTTGCTGCCGGAAACCCCGACCGAATGGGAAAACGCCTGCACCGCCGGATCGGCCGCGACGATTTCGGCCATCGCCAAGTGTTTTTTCACCATGTCGCCGTAGGAAATATCCGCAGCGGCTTCGGTGGTGCCGAGGACGAACCCGGTGTCCTGCACCGGGAAGAACCCCTTGGGAATGAAAATGTACCCGGCGACCGCCAACGCCAGCGAAAGGCCAAATACACCAATCATCAGTTTCTGGTGGTCGAGGGCGCGGCGCAGGCCTTTTTCGTACCAGCCGAGCAGGCGTTCGCTGAAACCGGGTTTGGCGTTGGCGTGATGTACCGGCTTACGCATAAACAGCGCGGCAAGGGTTGGCGCCAGGGTCAGCGACACCACCACGGAAATCATGATCGTCGAAGTCGCTGTCAGGGCGAATTCCTTGAAAAGGCGCCCGACCACACCGCCCATGAACAGCAGCGGAATGAACGCCGCCACCAGTGAGAAACTGATCGAAACGACGGTGAAGCCAATCTCGCCGGCCCCCTTGATCGCCGCCTCGCGCATGTCATCGCCGGCCTCGAGATGGCGATGGATGTTTTCCACCACCACGATCGCATCGTCCACGACGAAGCCGACCGCGACGACGATCGCCACCAGCGTCAGGTTGTTCAGGCTGAAACCGAGGATGTACATCAGGGCGAAACTGGCGATCAGCGAGACGCCGAGCACCGCCGAAACAATCAGCGTCGCCGATAATTGCCGCAGGAACAGCGCCATCACCGCGACCACCAGCAGGATCGCGATCAGCAAAGTGATCTCGACTTCATGCAGCGAGGCGCGAATGGTTTGCGTGCGGTCGATCAGGGTTTTCACCTGCACCGAGGCCGGCAGCATCGCTTCGAGGCCGGGCAGGGCGGCTTGAATGCGGTCGACGGTTTCAACAATGTTGGCGCCGGGCTGGCGGAAAATCACCAGATTCACACCGGGGCGATCTCCGGCCCAGGCCTGCACGTAGGCATCTTCCGCACCGTTGACGACTTTGGCGACATCGCGCAGGTGAACCGGGGCGCCATCCTTGTAGGAAACGATGAGCTCGCTGTAGTCCTCGGGGTGGAACAACTGGTCGTTGGTCGACAGCGTCGAGATGCTCGATTCGCCGTACAGCGCACCTTTGGCCAGATTAAGACTGGTTTGCTGGATCGCCAGCCGAATGTCGGCCAGCGTCAGGCCGATGGCCGCGAGTTTGTCCGCCGAGGCTTGTACGCGAATCGCCGGGCGTTGCTGACCGGTGATGTTGATCTGGCCGACGCCGTCGACCTGACTGATCTGACGCGAGAGCAGGGTTTCCACCAGATCGCTGAGTTCGGTGCCGGGCATCTGTGTCGAGCTGACACTGAGGATCAGCACCGGGCTGTCGGCCGGGTTGACCTTCTTCCATGTTGGCAGGGTCGGCATGTCTTTGGGCAACTTGCCGGCGGCGGTGTTGATCGCCGCCTGTACTTCCTGGGCGGCGGTGTCGATGCTTTTATCGAGGGTAAATTGCAGGGTCAGCAGAGTTGAGCCCAGCGCGCTGCTGGAGGTCATCTGGGTCATGCCGGGGATAGCGCTGAATTGCACCTCCAGCGGCGTGGCCACGGAGGAAGCCATGGTGTCGGGGCTGGCGCCGGGCAACTGTGCCGAGACCTGGATCGTAGGAAATTCCGCTTCCGGCAGTGGCGCAATCGGCAAACGCGGGAAGGCAATTACGCCGACCAGTACCAGAGCGAACGTCAGCAAAATCGTCGCCACCGGGTGATCGATGCACCAGGTCGAGATGCCCTTGTGCGAGTTCATGGCTTCGGCTCCGCCTGCACCACTTGCGCTGGCTCGCTCATGACTTGCACGCTCGAGCCCGGTTTGAGCCGCGACTGGCCGTCGGTCACCAGCACGTCACCAGCGTTGACACCTTTGATGATGTCCTGGCCGCTGCCCTGATAAATCATCTGTACCGGCACTGCCTCGACCTTGTCGTCCTTCACGCGGTAAACGAAGTGTTGTTCGAGGCCACGCTGTACGACGGTGGGCGGAACCACCAGCGCATCTTTATCCACAGCCGTCTGAATTTTTACCGTCACCAGCAAACCCGGCCAGAGCTTCTGGCTGGCATTGGCGAATTCAGCCTTGGCGCGGATGGTGCCAGTGTTGGCGTTGATCTGATTGTCGATCAGGGTCAGCTGACCTTCGCCGAGCAGATTGCCGGTTTCGCCATCAGTATCGGCTCCGATGTAGGCCTTGACCGGGGCGCGTTGCGGATCGCTGATCAGACTCTGCAGGGTCGGCAGCATCTGCTGCGGCAGGGAGAACTCGACGGCGATCGGGTCGATCTGCGTGACGGTGAACAGGCCCTGGGTGTCGGTCATGCGCAGGAAGTTGCCTTCATCGACCGTACGAATACCGACGCGCCCGGTGACCGGAGAGCGAATCTGCGTGTAGGACAGTTGCACCTGCGCCGCATCGATCGAGGCCTGATTGCCTTGCGCGGTGGCTTTGAGCTGATTGACCAGCGCTTGCTGCTGGTCGAAGGTCTGTTTCGATACGCCGTCGTCGACGCTGAGCAGTTTGTAGCGCTTGAGATTGACCAGCGCGACCTGCAACTGCGCCTGACTCTCGCCCAACTGCGCCCGGGCCTGGTCGAGGCTGGCGCGGATCGAGCGGTCGTCGATGGTGGCGAGCAGGTCGCCTGCTTTGACCAGCTGACCTTCCTTGACCAGAATTTTCGTCAGGATCCCGTCGATCTGCGGACGCACCACCACGCTGTGCAGCGACAGCACCGAGCCGATGCCGCTGGTATAGCGCGGCACGTCTTTGGCGCTGACCGTCACCACCCGCACCGGAATGGCAGTCGGTGTAGCCAGTTTGGCCGGCGCCGGTTTCAGCGCGAACCACAGGCCGGCGGCTGCCAGCAGAATCAGGAGAGTGGCCAGCAGGATTTTGTTTTTCTGGATGGACATGCGCGGCGCCGAAGTCTGGAGTTTGGGCAGATTGACCAGTTATAAACCGGTCAGGCGGTCGGCAGGGTGACGGCTGGCTGTCAGGATTGTCAGTTTCCGACGTTAATTGCACTGGCTGCGATTACCGCTGAGTTGATAAGTCCCTAAAAGGGACCTATCGTTCCCTTTTTGAGACTCTTTGGCGGGCCAAGTGGAAAACCTTTCTTTAAGCGAAGCCCTGTTCACCGCCACCCAGCAAAAAGTGTTGGGATTGTTATTCGGCAAGCCTGACCAGACGTTCTACGCCAACGAAATTGTGCGCTGGGCACAGGTTGGCAAAGGCGGCCTGATGCGTGAACTTGATCGATTGCAACGAGCCGGGATCCTCAGTATGACTCGAGTGGGTAACCAGACCCATTACCAGGCCAACCCCGCATGTCCTATCTACGCGGAGCTTCTGGGCATCACGCGCAAGACATTCGGCTTTGCCGAGCCTCTTCGTCAGGCATTAGAACCGTTTGCCGAACAGATCACGTGGGCGTTCGTGTATGGCTCCATCGCCAAAAACTCTGCGAACACACTCAGTGACATAGATCTCATGCTGATTGGCGAAGGCCTGCACTACAGTGAGTTGATGGAGCGACTCATGCCGTTGGAGGAGCAATTGGGGCGTCCCATCAACCCGACGCTATACACCCCGCAAGACTGGGCCAGGAAGCTGGCGGCACAGAACAGTTTTGTCATGCGAGTGATGCAGCAGGAAAAAATCGATCTGTCAGGGGCAAACCCTTTGGAGTCCAAGGATGGGCAGCAACGAGAGTCTGGAGAATCTTCTACGTAGCGGTGTACTGAAAGCGGAGCCACCTGACCGCAAGGAGTGTGAGGGGCTGATGCGCTCGGCTCTGGATAGGCTCAAGGATGCGCACACCTGCACACTCTCGTTTTCCAGCCGGTTCGATTTGGCCTACAACGCCGCTCACGCGCTGGCGCTGACAGCTCTTCGCTTGAGTGGCTATCGATCGGACAAGCGCTATCTGGTATTCCAGTGTCTGATCCATACCACGCAAAGCAGTAAGGTTCAGGTGCGATTGTTTGCGCTGTGCCATGAGCGGCGCAATCTCGCCGAATACGAAGGCTATATGGATGAGGATGACACGCTTCTTGAGCAGTTGCTGGAGAGCACCTCGCAATTGTTGGGTGACGTTCAGCATCGCATGAACTGAAATATCATCACGCAGTGTCAGTGCCAAGCAGCCATTCAGCGCATCGCGCAAATCTTCAGATGCCGAGCCAGAGCGCACAGGTATACTGCGCGCCTTTGCGGCTCACTGATCGGGCCGACTTTTTGTTCCCGGAGCTTTTATGACTTCCCCGACCCAACCGCCGGTTGACGACGCTGTGAGCGACGTCCCGGCTGAAGTGGCTGACACCAGCGAAACCAAGGCCGAGATCCCGGCGTTCAAGTTCCCGTTCAAGCCGGGCGAGCTGGCTTCGGCGAAAGGCTCGAATCAGCCTTGGTACAAGAATGGCGCGAAGAATGGCCACACCAAAACCCCGGGCATGGCGCCGCCGGGGACGCGTCGGTCGATGGGCAAGCGCTGACATCGGAAGGTAATGGAGCTTGTGCTGGCCTCTTCGCGAGCAGGCTCGCTCCCACTATTGGATTTGTGTAGAACCCAAACCTGTGGGAGCGAGCCTGCTCGCGAAAGCGACATCCGCTACAGCACAAATATCAGATCAAGCCGCGCGCAATGAAATGAACGCATAAGTCTGCGCCGTTTCAGTCACCACCAGCCCACCCGCAGCCAGCACCTGTCCGGCCACGTCATCGCCGGACAAATGAAACAGCCATTCACTGGTTTGCGCCGCCAGCGGTTGCGCGCTCACCTGGTCGATCACCGCTGCAAACGCATCCATGTTCGGCAAGTACGCGGTGAACCCGTCGCCCTTGAGCGCCGTGGTGCGAATCCCCAACGTTGCGCAGATCGCATCTTTGAGTCTGATGTCATCCCGATCCGCCTGACGCGAACGCTGGATCAGCTCAACCAGTTCCCGATCAACCAACTCGCCGCCCACGATCAGCTCCGGCCCCTGCTCCCAGGACTCTGGCGGGCAATCCTTGGCAGCTGGATTGAGCGGGATGTGCGGATTGATTTCCGCCGGGTAAATCCGGCACACCAGCGGGCGCCGCTCGTAGATCCGGCAGCGCTTGTCGTCGTCAAGATTCCGGCAGGGCCCGACGTTGTAGGCGGCAAAGGTGATCGCCACGTGAGCATCAGTGGCGCCACTGCGGACCACCGCCGAACGGCGCTCGGCATGTTCGCGCTGCTGCGGCGGCAGGCCCAGGCCATTGCCGAGAAACGCCTCGACCAACACGATCACCTGACCGCCATCGGCCGCCCACATGCGGGCTTCGGCCAGCGTCAGCGGGACATGGTGGTCGGTGCAGCATTTGCCGCAACCTACGCAGGAAAACGTCGTATTCATTGAGCGATCTGTCTTCAATCAGGGTGTGAAACGGTGGCGGAAAACCACCGCACAGGACCTGGTCGAAGCAAGTTGTGCGCCATTCACTGGGGTTTGGCGGTCGGGCGAATCGAATCCCACTCGGTGACGAACGCGGTTTTCGACTGTTTGTTGTACAGGCACAGCTCGCTGCCTTGCTGGCCTTTCATGTGTTTTTGCGGGTATTGGCCTTGCAGCAGAACGGCGGTGTAACCGACGCGGTCGTCGAATTGCGCAGGTGTGCCGACCGGTTTGACGTTTTTCAGACCGCTGGCCTTGGTGCAGCTGGCGAGTACGGTCTTGTCATAGGCAGCCCAGGCGTCGGGGCTGGAGGCGTGGGCCTGGGAGGCGAGGGCGGTGAGGCTGAGCAGCGCCAGGGTGATGGCTTTCATGGTTGGGGCATCCTTGGTTATGGCCAAGGTTTGAGTCTGCCTGAAGAGTTTTGTTGCCTGGGGCACCGCTAAAAGATCGCAGCCTTCGGCAGCTCCTACATGGATATGCGGTTTCCTGTAGGAGCTGCCGCAGGCTGCGATCTTTTGACTTTGATCAGTCCGGCACCAATTCCCGGCGGACCACAACCATCCCGACACTCTCATACAACCGCCGCGCCCGCAGGTTGTCCTCCAGAACCCGCAAATCGACAAACCCCTCGCGCCGCTGTTGAAAGACGCTGAAGGCATGCAGCAACAACGCGCGTCCAAGCCCCCGGCCCTGCATTCGCGGGTGCACCACCAAATTCTTGATATAGGCACTGGTCCAGCACTGCGCCATGCCCACCACGCCCTCGGCATCGCAGGCGACGAAACACAGCGCTGGATCGTATTCAGGGTCGCTGGCAAAGCGCTGACGCCAGTCGTCCATTGACGGCACTCGACCGCCACCTTCCAGCTGTCCGAGCTGCATCAACTGGTGCACCGCTGGCGCCAGTTCCTCGCGGTAGACGGACAGCTCAATCCCGTCCGGCCACTGCGCATCCGGCACCGCTTCACTCAAGTCGCGGCGCAGCAGAAAGCAAAACGTCTCGGCCAAGACTCAGTGCCCGTTGGCCGCGACGTGTTTGGCGGCTTCGATCAGACGTTGGGTCAGTTCCGGCGAGGAGAACTTGGTCAGCACCGCATTGGCACCGGCCAGCCGGGCCTTTTCACTGTTCATCGCGCTGTCGAGGGAGGTGTGCAGCAAGACGTACAAGTGCGCAAAGTCCGGGGTCTCGCGCAGGGCTCGGGTGAAGGCGTAGCCGTCCATTTCCGACATTTCGATGTCGGAGACGATCAGATTGATCTGCTGCGCGGTGCCTTGCAGGTCGAGCAGGCAGTCGATGGCTTCCTTGGCACTGCGCGCGGTGTGGCATTGCAGGCCGAGGTTGCGCAGGGTGTGCACCGATTGCTGCAACGCCACCTGGCTGTCATCGACCACCAGAATGCGCGCGTTGCCGAGCACTTCAGCGTCTTCCATGGTCAGGTCGGTCGGCGCCATTTCGATCTGCGCCGGGGCGATGCTGTGGATGACTTTTTCGATGTCCAGCACCTGCACCAGCGTGCCGTCCACCGAGGTCACGCCGGTGATGTAGGCGCGCGAGCCGCCAGAGCCGAACGGTGGCGGTTTGATGTCTGTAGTCAGGCAATGGACGATCTTGCTCACCGCCTGCACATGCAGACCCTGCTTGGAACGGCTGACATCGGTGACGATCAGGCAGCCACCGTTGGGATCTTCCAGAGGCCGCTCGCCGATCGCGCGGCTGAGGTCGATCACCGACAAAGAGGCACCGCGCAGGGAGGCGATGCCTTTGACGTGCGGGTGCGACTCCGGCAGCTTGGTCAGCGGCGGGCAGGGGATGATTTCACTGACTTTCAGCAGGTTGATCGCCATCAGCTTGCCGCTGCGCAAGGTAAACAGCAGAAGCGAAAGTGAATCTGCGCGGGCTTTGGTGGAGGACATAAGAACCTTCTGTGGGGCGAGAGTGGGAATCGCCAGAAACCTTTGATGCCGTGTTATCGGCGTCAGAAGGTGGGGCTTTAGCTCAGTTGTCGGCTGGACAAAAAACATCTGTGGCGAGGGGATTTATCCCCGTTGGGTCGCGTAGCGGCCGCAAAAGACGGGACTGCTGCGCCGTCCAACGGGGATAAATCCCCTCGCCACAGGTCATCAAGCAAGCTACATGGCGTGGTTATTTCATGCCCAAGCGCTTGGCCATCCGTCCCAGATTCGCCCGATCCACCCCCAACTCTCGCGCCGCGCTCGCCCAGTTATCCTGATGACGCTCCAGCGCTGCACTGATCAGGCGCCGCTGAAACTCATCGGTGGCAGTGCGCAGATCCCCGCTGATTATCGGCAGCACATTGGCCAAGTCGGCACTGGCAGGCGCAACCACGTTATCCACCACCTCTCGGGGCAAATCCAGATCCGCCGCGCTCAGACTCAGAATCTTCGGCCGCACTTTGCAGTTACCCAGCGCCTTCAGCGCACTGCGTCCGATCAAATGCTCCAGCTCCCGGACATTGCCCGGCCAGGTATAGGCGAGCAGCGCTTCCTGAGCATCACTGTTCAAACGCAGGCTGTTGAGGCCCATGCGCGAGCGGTTCTGCTCGAGAAAGAAGCCACTGAGCAGCAACACGTCGCGCCCGCGATCGCGCAGGGCCGGCACCCGCAGCGGGTACACGCTCAAACGGTGATAAAAGTCGGCACGGTAGCGACCGCTGCGCACTTCTTCGGCCAGATCGCGGTTGGTCGCGGCAATCAGACGCACGTCGACCTGGTGCTCCTTGTCCGAGCCCAGGCGCTGCAATTGACCGCTCTGCAATACGCGCAGCAACTTGGCCTGGACCGTCAGCGACAGTTCGCCGACTTCATCAAGAAACAGCGTGCCGCCATTGGCCAGTTCGAACTTGCCACGCCGATCGCTGGTGGCACCGGTGAAAGCGCCGCGCACGTGGCCGAACAGTTCGCTTTCCACCAGCGTGTCGGGGAGGGCGGCGCAATTGAGGCTGATGATCGGTTTGTCGGCGCGCGCGGAGGCGGCGTGGATCGCTTGGGCGACCAGTTCTTTACCGACGCCGGTTTCGCCGGTGATCAGAACGGTCAGATCACTGCCGCCGACCAGATTGATTTCTTCCACCAAACGTTTATGCGCCTTGCTCTGGCCGATCATTTCGCGGTGCTGCTGACCGCTGGCCTGACGGTAGACCTCGGCGCGCTGATGCTCGTCTTCGGCGCGGGTGGCCAGACGTTCGATGCGTTCGGCCGCATTGACCGTGGCCGAGGCGAGGCTGGCGAAGGCTTGCAGGGCGTCGAGTTCGATCGGCTCGAAACGCTCGGGGTCCAGCGCGTCGAGGGTGATCAGGCCCCAGAGTTTTTCATCGACGAATAAAGGACAGCCGAGGCAGTCGTGAACTTCAAGATGATCGTCGAGGCCATCAACCAAACCGTCGTAAGGATCGGGCAAGTCGCTGTCGGCGGCAAAACGCGTCGGCCCGGCGCCGGCCAGCAGGATTTCAAAACGCGGATGCTCGCTGACCTTGAAGCGCCGGCCGAGGGTGTCGGTACTCAAGCCATCTACCGCCAGCGGCACCAGGGACTCGCCATCCAGACGCAACAACGCGGCGGCATCGCAGGGCAACAAGGCGCGCATGGCCTCGAGCAAACGCCGATAGCGCTCACCTTCGGGCAGTTCGCGGGAGAGGTCGGCGACCAGAGGCAGCAGGGCGGTAAGCAGGGATTTAGCGGTCATGGTTATGTAGTCAAAGAGACAAGGTGTAGTCGCGATGACTATACGTTCATTTGTGTCGAAATGACTAAGCAGGTTTCAAGTTGTTGAATTCAAATGATTAATTAGTTGGCACGAAAGCTGATATCCCTAATGCAATCTTTCAAGAAAGCGCAGGAGTCACCTTATGCTTAGCGTCCAGAATCGTGCCATCATCAAATCCACCGTGCCTCTGCTGGAAAGCGGCGGCGAGGCGTTGATCACGCATTTCTACCGCATGATGCTCTCCGAATACCCGCAAGTGCGCCCGCTGTTCAACCAAGCGCATCAGGCCAGTGGCGATCAGCCCCGTGCCTTGGCCAACGGCGTGCTGATGTACGCCCGGCACATCGATCAGCTCGACCAGTTGGGCGATCTGGTGGCGAAGATCATCAACAAACACGTCGCCCTGCAGATTCTGCCGGAGCATTACCCGATCGTCGGCACCTGCCTGCTGCGCGCCATTTCCGAAGTGCTCGGCGAAGAGATCGCCACGCCTGAGGTGATGAGTGCCTGGGGCGCTGCGTACGGGCAACTGGCCGACATCCTGATCGGCGCGGAAGCCGCGATCTACGACCAGAAGGAACACGCCGTCGGCGGCTGGCGCGGTGCGCGTGAATTCATCGTTGCGGCGAAGGTGCAAGAGAGCGCCGAAATCACCTCGTTCTACTTCGAACCGGCAGACAAAGGGCCGATTCTTGCGGCCGAACCGGGTCAGTACATCGGCATGAAGCTGATGCTCGACGGCGAAGAAATCCGTCGCAACTATTCGCTGTCGGCACTGGCCAATAACGGTCAGTACCGCATCAGCGTCAAGCGTGAACCGAATGGTCGCGCGTCCAACTATCTGCATGATCAACTGCACGTCGGCTCGAGCATTCAACTGTTCCCGCCGTCGGGCGAATTCACCCTGGCGGCCAGCGACAAACCACTGGTGCTGATCAGTGGCGGCGTCGGCATCACCCCGACGCTGGCGATGCTGGAAGCAGCGCTGGCCACCGAACGTCCGGTGCACTTTATCCACTGCGCGCGCAACGGCAGCGTCCACGCATTTCGTGACTGGGTCGATGGGCTGGCGGCGCGTCATCCGCAACTCAAGCGCTTCTATTGCTACGCCGAAGAAGATGGGGTCAGCCCGGCGGCGGACAAGGTTGGCCTGCTCAGCGAAGAACTGCTCGGCCAGTGGCTGCCGGCGCAGCGTGATGTCGATGCTTACTTCTTGGGACCGAAGGGGTTCATGGGCGTGATCAAACGGCATCTGAAAGCGTTGGGCGTGCCGGAGAAGCAGAGCCGTTACGAGTTCTTCGGGCCGGCTGCTGCTCTGGAGTGATCTGAAACCGAGTTGTCTCGTTCGCGAGCAGGCTCGCTCCCACCGGATTTGCGTTCGACGCAGATCCATTGTGGGAGCGAGCCTGCTCGCGAATCTTCTGCGCGCCGCAAAAGCCATGTTGGTTAATCATTCCTTAACCGCTCTATCGTTTATTGCCCCGGTGTAGACTTGCGACAATTTCAGCCGCCGGCCGGCTGGACCATGGACTTACAAAGGAAAGGCAATGAGCGAGGAAACGATGCGGTTGGGGCGTGAGCGGCGCTATCTGGTGTTGCTGGGGATCATCTGCCTGGCGTTGATCGGCGGCGCACTTTACATGCAGGTCGTGCTCGGCGAAGCACCTTGCCCACTGTGCATTCTGCAGCGCTATGCATTGTTGCTGATTGCACTGTTCGCCTTTATCGGTGCGGGCATGCGCAGCCGTCGCAGCATCACCGTGTTCGAGACGCTGGTGGTGATCTGTGCGATCGCCGGGGCCGGTGTGGCCGGGCATCACGTCTATACGCAGTTCTATCCGGCGGTGAGCTGTGGCGTCGATGTGCTGCAGCCGATTGTCGATGATCTGCCGCTGGCGAAGATCTTCCCGCTGGGCTTCCAGGTTGACGGTTTCTGCTCGACGCCGTATCCGCCGATCCTCGGTCTGTCGCTGGCGCAATGGGCGCTGGTGGCCTTCGTGCTGGTGGTCATTCTGGTGCCTCTGCTGACTTCGCGTAATCGAAAAGCGCTGCACTGAGTCAACTTCTCGGCAGAGCTGCCGATAAACAAAACGCCCCGATTTTCGCTGCTGAAAATCGGGGCGTTTTGCATTTCAGAGCGTTTGTGAAAACACCGTGACGAACGGCAATGAAGCGTGCGGCAAATGTGCGACATGTTGTCACACAGGGGCTGTCGCAGGGACTCGGGATGCGGCGGATTGGCCGCCTGTTACATAAAAACATTGGCCAGTTTTAGTGTTTTCGGGCTTGAGCACGGACGTACCAGAGCAGGCAGTTTTAACAGGCGCCGGCAGATGGGCGAAGCCCTTGGAACATCGGGCTTTGCGCCGCTCCAGCGTTTGTAGATCGGGTGCAGAGCTGTCTGATTTGAGGCGGTTACGCTGGCAGATTTTGCCGCTTTTATTGAGAAACGCTTTCGATAACTTGCGCAACTTTTGCAAAAATGGCGATGGATTGTTGCTCTGAGTGATAAAAATTATTTCGGGATAAGACATGGTGTATAGGGCGCTACCTATCTACAATCGCCCGCACTGAATTCCCGACGCTGTTCAGCCTTTATCAAGGAACTGATCAGGAGGTCGGGTGTCGAGCGAGCCGCGAGGTTTTCGAGACACCCTGGTGTCGGTGCCTTTCCAATTTTCCGCACCAAATGGAATTGGTCTGTAACAAGGCCTTTGACCACGAATTCGAATAAGAACTGAACGCTGTCCCAAGGTTTTGTCGAGCGTCAGACGCGCGACGGGCGGCCCTTATTCAATCCAAAGAAAATGCCAACCCTTGGCAGGGTGAAGTGTTGGCGATCAAAACCCAACTGCATTGCGCAAGCTGCTTTAGAGGTCGTGAGATGAGTAAAAACAGGTACCCCAGATTACTAGGCCTAGTGCCGCTGCTCGGCACGTTGTTGCTGGGAGGCTGCAACATGACCTTGCTCAATCCAACGGGCCAGGTCGGCCTGGAACAGCGCAACCTGATCATCACCGCCACGCTGCTGATGCTGTTGGTCGTCGTGCCGGTCATCGTCATGACCTTCCTGTTTGCCTGGAAGTACCGCGCTTCGAACAAGAACGCCGTCTACACGCCGAAGTGGTCGCACTCGACCAAGATCGAAGTGGCCGTATGGACCATCCCGGTGCTGATCATCATCGCCCTGGGCTACATCACTTACATCTCGACTCACGAGCTGGACCCGTATCGTCCGATCGAGTCTGACGTCAAGCCGGTGACCATCGAAGTCGTCGCGCTGGACTGGAAGTGGCTGTTCATCTACCCGGAACAAGGCATTGCCACGGTCAACAAGATCGTGTTCCCGGCGCACACGCCAATCAACTTCAAGATCACCTCCGACGCCGTGATGAACTCGTTCTTCATCCCGGGCCTGGGCGGCCAGATCTACGCGATGGCGGGCATGCAGACCAAGCTGCACCTGATCGCTGACCGCAACGCTGAAATGGACGGTATCTCCGCCAACTACAGCGGTGCCGGTTTCACCGGTATGAAATTCAAGGCTATCTCCACCACTCAGGAAGATTTCGACGCCTGGGTAAGTGAAGTCAAGAAGTCGCCTAAACAGCTTGATCAGGCTGAATACGCGGCCCTGGCCAAACCGAGCCAGAACAACCCAGTCGAACTCTACTCGTCGGTCACGCCGAACCAGTTCCAGATCATCGTCGACAAGTACGAAGGTATGAAGCCGGGCAAGCCGCTGAAGCACGAGAAGAAAGAGAAAGAAGTGGCGGCCACGGATATTGACGCGGGTTCGCATTCAGCTGCCGGGGCAGAGGAGTAAACGATGTTTGGTAAATTAAGTTGGGAAGCAGTCCCATTCCACGAGCCGATCGTGATGGTGACCATCGCCATGATCGCCCTCGGTGGTCTGGCGCTGTTCGCTGCGATCACTTACTTCAAGAAGTGGACGTACCTGTGGACCGAGTGGCTGACTTCGGTCGACCACAAGAAAATCGGCGTGATGTACATCATCGTCGCCATGGTCATGCTGCTGCGCGGCTTTGCCGATGCGATCATGATGCGTACCCAGCTGGCCATGGCCACCGAGGGTTCGCCTGGCTACCTGCCACCTGAACACTATGACCAGATCTTCACCGCTCACGGTGTGATCATGATCATCTTCATGGCGATGCCATTCTTCACCGGCCTGATGAACCTTGCAGTGCCGCTGCAGATCGGCGCGCGTGACGTTGCGTTCCCGTTCCTGAACTCCCTGAGCTTCTGGCTGCTGGTGTCCGGCGTTGTGCTGATCAACCTGTCGCTGGGTATCGGTGAATTCGCCAAGACCGGTTGGGTTGCGTATCCGCCGCTGTCGGGTCTGCAATACAGCCCTGGCGTGGGTATGGATTACTACATCTGGGCGCTACAGCTATCCGGATTGGGTACGACGTTAACCGGGGTCAACTTCCTCGCGACCGTACTGAAAATGCGTACCCCTGGCATGAAACTGATGGACATGCCGATCTTCACCTGGACCTGCACCTGGGCAAACGTTCTGATCGTGGCTTCGTTCCCGATCCTGACCGCTACCCTGGCACTGCTGACCCTTGACCGTTACATGGATTTCCACATTTTCACCAATGAACTTGGTGGCAATCCGATGATGTACGTCAACCTGTTCTGGGCGTGGGGCCACCCTGAGGTTTACATCCTGATCCTGCCGGCCTTCGGCATCTTCTCGGAAGTGATCTCGGCCTTCACCGGCAAGAAACTGTTCGGCCACCACTCGATGATCTACGCCTCGGGCGCGATCTCGGTACTGGGCTTCATGGTCTGGCTGCACCACTTCTTCACCATGGGTTCGGGTGCAAGCGTCAACGCCTTCTTCGGTCTGGCGACGATGCTGATTTCCATCCCGACGGGTGTGAAGCTGTTCAACTGGCTGTTCACCATCTACCAGGGCCGTCTGCGCTTCACCAGCCAGGTAATGTGGACTCTGGGCTTCATGGTGACCTTCGCCATCGGCGGCATGACCGGCGTACTGCTGGCCATCCCGGGTGCTGACTTCGTACTGCATAACAGCCTGTTCGTGATCGCGCACTTCCACAACGTGATCATCGGCGGTGCGGTATTCGGTTACATCGCTGGCTTCGCGTTCTACTTCCCGAAAGCGTTCGGCTTCAAGCTGCACGAAGGCTGGGGTAAAGCAGCGTTCTGGTTCTGGATCTCGGGCTTCTTCGTCGCGTTCATGCCGCTCTATGCACTGGGCTTCATGGGCATGACCCGTCGTCTGAACGCCACCACCAACCCTGAGTGGGTACCGTACCTGTACGTTGCCATGTTCGGTGCGGTGATGATCGCTGTCGGTATCGCCTGCCAACTGATCCAGCTGTACGTCAGTGTGCGTGACCGCAACAAGCCAGAGAACGTTTGCGATCACGGTGACCCGTGGAATGCACACACCCTGGAATGGTCGACCTCGTCGCCACCACCGTTCTACAACTTCGCTGTGCTGCCTAAGGCTGACTGCATCGACCCGTTCACCGAAGCCAAGGAAAACGGTACTGCGTACCAGCGTCCGGCCAAGTACGAGCCGATCCACATGCCGAACAACACCGCCACTGGCGTGGTGATGGGCGCGCTGTTGACCGTCTTCGGTTTCGCGATGATCTGGCACATCTGGTGGCTGGCGATCGCGAGCCTGGTGGGCACCGTCGTTTACTTCGTGATCCACGCTGCACGTGACGACCAGGGCTATATGGTTCCGGTTGAAACGATCGAGCGTATCGAAGCCGAGCAGCACAAGCGTCTGGTCGCGGCAGGGAAAATCCCGGCCAATGCCACCCGTGTTGAAACCTCGTTGGAACAGGCTTAAACCATGTCGAACTTAGTGACCAATGTTGGACACGCCCATGGTGACCATGGGCACGATGACCATCACCACGACTCGGGCGAGATGACCGTATACGGTTTCTGGCTCTACCTGATGACCGACTGCATTCTGTTTGCGTCGATCTTCGCGGTGTACGCAGTACTGGTAAACAACGTTGCCGGTGGCCCGTCGGGCCACGAGATCTTCGAACTGCCTTACGTGCTGGGCGAAACCGCTCTGCTGTTGTTCAGTTCGATCACCTACGGCTTCGCCATGCTGGCGTTGTACAAGGGCAAGAAGCAGGCGGTCCTGGGCTGGTTGTTCATGACCTTCCTGCTCGGCGCGGGCTTCATCGCCATGGAGATCAACGAGTTCCACCTGCTGATCTCCGAGGGCTTCGGTCCTAGCCGTTCGGGCTTCCTGTCGGCGTTCTTCACCCTGGTCGGTACCCACGGTCTGCACGTTTCGGCCGGTCTGATCTGGATGGGCATCATGATGTATCAGGTCAACAAGCATGGCCTGACGTCGACCAACAAGACCCGTCTGAGCTGCCTGAGCCTGTTCTGGCACTTCCTGGACGTGGTCTGGATCTGCGTCTTCACCGTTGTTTACCTGATGGGGACTCTGTAATGGCTAACGCACACTCCCATGACAGCCACGATGCTGGCCACGGCAGCGTCAAGTCGTACGCCATCGGCTTCATCCTGTCGGTAATCCTGACCGTCATTCCGTTCGGTCTGGTGATGTACCCGACCCTGCCGAAGTCGACGACGCTGGCAATCGTTCTGCTGTTCGCAGTGATCCAGGTGATCGTTCACCTGTATTACTTCCTGCATCTGGACCGTTCCATTGCACAGCGTAACAACGTGATCGCGTTCGTCTTCACGGCGATCGTGATCGTGCTGCTGGTTGGCCTGTCGCTGTGGATCATGTTCAGCATCCACACGTACATGATGGCGAAGTGAGGTAGACCCGATGTCGCTCAAGCACTTTATCCAAATCACCAAACCGGGGATCATTTTCGGTAACGTGCTTTCTGTGGCAGGCGGGTTCTTCCTGGCCTCGAAAGGGCATGTCGATCTGGCGGTGTTTCTGGCCGCCATGATCGGTACTTCCCTGGTCGTGGCCTCCGGTTGCGTGTTCAACAACTGCATCGACCGCGACATCGACCTGAAGATGGAACGCACCAAGAACCGTGTGCTGGTCCAGGGCCTCATCTCCCTGAAACTGGCCCTGGTTTACGCGACCATTCTGGGTGTTCTCGGCGTTGCCTTGTTGTACAAGGTGGCCAACCCGTTGGCTGCCTTGTTCGCAGTAATCGGCTTCATCATCTACGTCGGCTTCTACAGCCTGTACCTCAAGCGCAAGTCGGTTCACGGCACGCTGGTGGGCAGTCTGTCGGGGGCCATGCCGCCAGTGATCGGTTACGTTGCCGTGACCAACAGCTTCGACATGGCCGCACTGACCCTGCTGGTGATGTTCAGCCTGTGGCAGATGCCGCATTCCTACGCCATCGCGATTTTCCGTTTCAATGATTACCTGGCCGCATCGATTCCGGTGCTGCCAGTGAAACGCGGCATTCAAGTGGCGAAGAAGCACATCCTGCTTTACATCCTGGCGTTCCTCGTGGCGACCTTGATGCTGACCTTCAGCGGCTACGCCGGCATGAGCTACCTCGCCGTCGCCGCCGCCATGGGCATGTACTGGCTGTACATGGCCTGGACCGGCTACAAGGCAGTCGATGACACCGTCTGGGCACGCAAGCTGTTCGTGTTCTCGATCTTCACCATCACTGCGTTGAGCGTCATGATGTCCCTGGACTTCAAGGTGCCGGCAGAGCTGTTGCTGACGTACGCGCCGTAAGGTTTGCAAGCTTCAGAAAAAACCCCGCACGTTGAGAGATGTGCGGGGTTTTTTGTTGGCTGAAATATGCTCGTTCGGGGTGCTGCCATTCGCGAGCAGGCTCGCTCCCACAGTTTGCGGTTGCGGCCATTCGGTAAAAGACCTAGATTCGGATCCAACCTCGACAGTAGTAGCTCCAAGCCATCCACCGGTGCTCGACTGTCCTAACCCGTGCATTGATCAAAAGGCTGGGCGCAATGACCGAACGGATGACCTGCGATGAGCTTTATCGCCCTGGCCGAAGAACTCAACTACGACATCTATGGCGAGAACACCGCCGGTGGCAATTACGCGCCGCTGATCCGTCATCACGACGAGCTGTACATCAGCGCGATGGTGCCGCGGGTCAATGGCAAGATTCTCTATCCCGGTCGCGTGGGGCTGGAACTGAACCTCAAGGATGCACAAGCAGCGGCGAGCATCAGCGCCATGCGTTGCCTGGCGCTGATCGTCGATGCGGTCGGTTCGCTGGACAAGATTCGCGCGTTGTTGCGGGTCACGGTGTATGTGAAGTCGACTGCTGACTTTGTCGACCTGAGCGAAGTGGCTAACGGCGCTTCGGATGTGTTCAGCCATGTGCTGGGCGATGCCGGACGGCATACGCGCACGACCATCGGCGTCTATCAGTTGCCGAAGAATGCGGCGATTGAAGTGGACATGATTGCGGCGTTGCATCCTTCGGCTTGAGGTTATCCCCGCCTCAAACAAAAAGCTCCGCCTGATCACTCAGCGCGGGGCTTTTTGGCAAGCGCTTGGCAGATTACTGCGCCGCGATGCTATACCCGTCAAACGCCGTCTGCTGCTGCAGCGCGGTGATGATGTTCTTGCGGTTCACCGCCTGTTCCGTGCCGGCGTTATCGACGAAGGTTTCGCTCTCCAGCTCGGCTTCATCGCCTTCACCGACGAAGGTGAAACCGAGGAATTCCAGTGCCTCACGATCAACATTCAGGCGCGAACGCGGCGTGCGCATTGGCAGAGTCACGCTGGCGCCGTCCTTGCTGATGGTGAAGATTTCCACTTCTTTCTTCTTCGCAGCTTTGCTCTTGCCGCCGCTCGGATTGCTGATCGCCTGATGGGTCTGATTCAGCACTTTCAGCGCCAGACCATAAACGATTTCCTGAAACGCCGGATCGTCCTTGAAGCTGGACAGAATGCGCCCGATCGAGAACTTGCTGCTCAGGTCTTCCAGCGCGGCGATGTCCGCTGCCTCGGCATCTTTCAGGCGCTTGAGTTCGCCCATCAGCTCGTACGCCTTGTCGTCATCAAAGCTGTCATGCGCCTGACGGATCGCCGCACGCAATTCGCGGATCTGGTCGCTTTCGCGGGTCGACTGGAACGCGTCGAGGACCATCTCGCTGATGATTTTGGCTTGTGGCAGGTGTTGTGAAAGATTGATGGAGTTTTCGTATTCCGCTTTTGACGACTGGGTGACTACGGATTGAGCGGTGTTGAAATCGGACATTGAAATTTCACTACTTTTTAACTTGAGTTGAGGCGAGAAAGCACGAGGTCTTTTTCAGGCCGACTAATTTAGGGGAGCGGGGCGGCGTTGTCACGGAGCAACGGTCTGGTGGTCGGGATTTTTCCACCGTGCGCTATTTGCGGCGCTGACGTTCCATGGCAATCACGGACTTCTCGAAGCCCAGGCCGGCGAAAAAAGCTTCAGCGCCTTCGCGTCCAGCGCGCAGCACCCAGGTGATGTCCGGGTTGTCACCCATGACGTACTCCACCAGTGCCTGCCCGATTCCTTTGCGCCGTTGCTGGTCATCGACCACCACCATAGAGAGATAGCCGTTGGAGACCTCATCGGTAATTGCTCGAGCGAAACCGACAATTTGCTCGCCTAAGAGCGCAACAGCTGTACGCTGCGAATTGTGAATCAAGCGAGCAAAAGATTCGGCATCGCCAATGCGATGGCCCCAGCCATGCTGGCTGAGAAACAGCCTCGCCGATTCTGTTTCGCCGGGATGCAAGTCGCGCACGGTAAGGCTGTCGTTCATGGGATATTCAAGTCCTTATCAATTTCCATCGTGATTGATTACGGCCGGCCGACGTCAGGTTTCCCCCACGTACGCATCGCAAACTCAACAAACCGTCTCAGCTTCGGCAGTCGATAGCGATCCTGCGCATACAACAGATGCATCGGCCTGCTCGGCGGTTGGTAGTCCGTCATTACCCTGACCAGTTTGCCGTCGCGCAGATCCTGCTCCACCAGCGCGTCGGGCAGCATCATGATGCCCATGCCGTTACGCGCCGCCTGGTGCAAACCGGCGGAGCTGTTGATCAGCATCGGCCCGCTGACGTCGACGAGGACTTCACCTTCCGGGCCGCTCAGACGCCAGCGTTTTTCCACCGATTGCCAGTCATCCCCAGCAGGGTAGGCGAAGGACAGGCAATCGTGTTGCTGCAAATCCTGTGGCGTGTGCGGCATGCCGCGCCGCGCGATGTATTCAGGGGAAGCGCAGACGGTCAGGGTGTAGTCGATCAAGGGCCGGGCGATCAGGTTGGATTGGTCGAAATTGCCCAGACGGAATGCGACATCGAGGCCGTTCTCCAGCAGATCCGGACGGCTGTTGGTCAGCACCACGTCGAGCTTCACTTGCGGATAGAGCAGGGAGTATTCGCTGAGGGCCGGGGTCAGTCGTTCGACGCCGAAGGTCAGTGGCGCAGTGATACGCAGCAAGCCGCGCGGCTCGTCCGACGCTTGTTCGGCAAGGCGTTCGGAGTCGGCCACCAGGCCCAGCACTTCCAGGCAGCGCTGATAATAGACGCTGCCGAATTCGGTCAGGCGCTGGCGGCGCGTGGTGCGTTGCAGCAGTTGCACGCCGAGCCGTTGCTCCAGCGCGCGCAGATGATTGCCTACCATCGTCGTCGACATTTCGCACTTCGCAGCGGCGGCCGTCATGCTCCCGGTTTCGACCACTTTGACGTAGACGCCCATCGACTGAAACAAATCCATTATCAAGCTCGGCTTTTAAATGATTGAAGTTTTTCCGGGTTTATCCAGCTCAGGTGGCTAACCATACTGCAAAAACACCGACCTGCAATGGAGTTTCACGTCATGACCGCCGCCCTGATGAACACCTACCAACCCCTGGCCCTGAGTTTCACCAAGGGCCTGGGCACGCGCCTGTGGGATCAGGCGGGGCGCGAATATCTGGATGCCGTTGCCGGTGTGGCAGTGACCAATGTCGGCCACTCGCATCCGCGCATTGTCTCGGCGATCAGCGAGCAGGCGGGATTGCTGCTGCACACCTCCAACCTGTACAGCATCGATTGGCAACAACAACTGGCCAAGCGGCTGACTGTGTTGTCGGGGATGGAGCGCGCGTTTTTCAACAACTCCGGCGCCGAAGCGAACGAGACGGCACTGAAACTGGCGCGCCTGTACGGCTGGCGCAAAGGCATCGAGCAGCCGCTGGTGGTGGTCATGGCCAACGCGTTTCATGGCCGCACCCTCGGCACGCTGTCTGCCAGCGATGGCCCGGCGGTGCGCCTGGGCTTCAACGAACTGCCGGGGGATTTCGTCAAAGTGCCGTTCGGCGATCTCCCGGCGCTGGAGCAAATACAGCGCAAACACGGCGCGCGCATCGTGGCGATTCTGGTCGAACCGATCCAGGGCGAAAGCGGCGTACAAGTCGCACCGCCGGGTTATCTCAAGGCCCTGCGCCACCTATGCAATCGCCACGCGTGGCTGCTGATGCTCGATGAAATCCAGACCGGCATCGGCCGCACCGGGCAGTGGTTCGCCTGTCAACACGAAGGCATCGTGCCCGACGTCATGACTTTGGCCAAAGGCCTTGGCAATGGCGTGCCGATCGGCGCCTGCCTGGCCCGTGGCCGCGCGGCGGATTTGTTCACCCCGGGCAGCCACGGCAGCACCTTCGGCGGCAATCCACTGGCCTGCCGGGTCGGCTGCACGGTGCTGGGCATCATCGAAGAACAAGATTTGCTGGAGAATGCGCGGGTGCAGGGCGCACGGCTGCTGGAACGCTTGCGCGCCGAATTGGCAGACAACCCGAACGTGCTGGCAATCCGGGGGCAGGGCCTGATGATCGGCATCGAGCTGAAACAACCGGTGCGCGACCTGACGCTGATCGCCGCACGGGATCACGGCTTGTTGATCAACGTGACTCGTGGCAAGACCATCAGGTTGCTCCCGCCGCTGACGATTGATGAGCGCGAGGTGGGGATGATTGTCAGGGGGGTTGGGCGGGCTCTGATGACTGATTCAGCTCAGGTTCAATAGTGATACCGGCAACTGATAACGCAGATTTCGCCGTCCTCAACCCTGTACACCAGACGATGTTCGGCCGTTACTCGGCGTGACCAGAGGCCGCTCATATTATGCTTGAGCGCCTCTGGTTTACCGACACCCTCAAACGGTTCGCGCTTGATTGCTTTGATCAGAAGATTGATACGCTTGAGCCCAGCCTTGTCGTTTTGCTGAAACCACAAATAGTCTTCCCAGCCTGTTGGCGTGAACTCGATTTTCATTCTTCGATCAATTGCCTGACTTTGGCTTTGCCGGCGCGCAACTCACCGATGGATTTCATCAGCCGTTCGGCGTTGGCGGGGGAGCGAAGCAAGTAGGCTGTTTCTTCCAATGCGTTGTATTCGGCCAAAGACATCATCACTACGGGTTCACCTTTCTGCCGAGTGACCAATAGCGGCGCACGATCTTCATTGACACGGTCCATCGTCTCGGCCAAATGCGCACGGGCGGTGGTGTAGTTGATGGTTTGCATATTGAAGTCCTCGCTGGATGCAGAGAACGTACAGAAATGAGTACAGGATGACAAGGCGACACCTACCAGTGGTTGTGTCGCAGCAGGGCTGACTGCGACTTCAATCAGTATCGCTCAGTAATATTCGAGACGTTTCTGAGAGGGTTGTAATCCTCTTCCCTCCTGTTCAGTGTCGCGGAGCCCTTTTCTCGTCATCCCATGACCTAGCCGATGTAGGAATTGGTTACTGCTTCAATCCGGCAGATCTTTAAACTCCGGCGCCAGCATCCTCGTCTTCTCCGCCCCATTCGAGTTGTGCTGAACAATCTCGCTCGGCTGCCCCTGTTCATTGAAAAACACCTGTCCGATCCCCGCCGAATTCCACAGCCGTTCCCCGGCCTCGGCATGTTCCGGCGTATACGGGACGATGCGCATCAAGCGGCGTTTGGTGAACCAGTTCAATGGCGAGCGCGGTGAGTAGAGCCAGCGGTTGAGGCGGTCGAACCATTCCAGCAGGATCGGTGGGAATTCGTTCTTGATGCCGCTGCTGGTGATCTGCCAGATCCGTGGGCCGGCCTTGCGGTGGCGGATCAGGACTTCGTAGACGAAGGAATAATGCACATCGCCGGACAGCACCACGTAGTTCCCCGGTGTGCGCGAGTGTCGGAAAATGTTCAGGATCACCTGCGCCGCGCCGCGATGGGCCATCCAGTTTTCCGCGTCGACCAGCAGCGGATAACCGCACCAGCTGAACACTTTCTGCACGGTTTCAATCAGCTTCACACCGAAGATCGGTGCCGGCGACACGATGATTGCCGAAGGGTGATCGAGCAGTTCCTGTTGCAGTTCGCTCAAGGCTTCCCAGTCGAGCAGGCCCGACGGCTGCTTGAGGGCCATCTCGCTACGCCAGCGCCGCGTACGCGTGTCGATCACCACCAGTGCCGGACTGCTCGGCAGCACGAAATGCCACTGTTGAAAACGCAGCAACTGATCAATCAGATCGTCCTGCACCGGCATGTCCAGATAGCCGTCGTCGCCACTGGCGCTCAGTTGCGTGGTCTGCTCCAGCATTCCTTTGAAGGCATCCGGATTGTTGCCCCAGCCCTGACACAACAGATAAGCAATCAGCGCGTTGCCGATGATGCGTTTGGAGAACGGATGGCCGTAGGCGGTTTCCTCCCACTGCGCAGAAAGATTCCAGTCATCGGTGATGTCGTGATCATCGAAAATCATCAGGCTCGGCAGATGCGCCAGCGCCCGCGCGACGTTGCCCAGGCCCGCCTTGAAGGCATCGATGCGCGTCTGCTCGAGGTTGTAGCGCTGGCGGCGTTCCGGCGTCAGCGTCGGCGCGCTCGGATTGATCAGCGACCACGGCGTCGGCGACCACACCAGCATGTACATGGCCATGACTTCGGCGAACGTCACCAGGTGATTGTCGGCGCTGCTGCTGGTGAAAATCGGCTTACGCGCGCCACCGAAAAATCGCTCGCGCAAGGTCTCGTTGCTCTCTAGCGCCGGTAACAAATCCGCACGGTGGTAGTAGCTGGCCGGGTGCTCATAGAGCTTGGCACTGTCGCTGACCACGGCACCGTCAAGGTGCTCATCGAACAGACCGAGACGCTCGATCAAGGCATGAATCGCCCGCAGCATCGGCCCGGCGACGTCGTCGGCATAGACCTGATCACCGCTCATCATCAGCAACGCCGGACGTCGTTGCGCATCGGTTTCGTCGGCCAGCAATTGATCGACGCAGAGCAAGCCATCGGTTGCCGGATGATGCGGCTTGCGGCAGGAGCCGTGGAGCAATTGGTCGATCCGCGAACGCACGACGAGGTTCGCGCAGGTAGCGCCGGGGTAAAGCAGGTGAGGCGCCCACTCAGCCATACCGATGGCGTCATCGATCAGCAGGTCGTAATCGATAAACGTGTCGCAGGGCAGGGCGCATTCAAGTTGAACGTCTATCAGATGCACGAACGCATGACGGCCTACGGCAATGACCGTGCATTTCTCTGAGTCGAGCGGAATATCTCCTACACCTTGCAGGCGCAAGGTCAGCGTCAGTTCACGCGAGCCCACCAGCCACAGCACCACGCGCGTCGGCTCCAGCCGCCGCAGCAGCGGGCCGGCCAGTACAGGAGGCAGTGAGATCAGGTTATCGGGTGTTGGAAACATTGAGGATAAAGTTCAAGGCGCACAGGCCGGCGATGATAGCGCAGCCGGCGCCTTGATCCCTTAAATCAGCCTTAAGAGTCGGCTTTTTGCAGTTTCAGCGCCAGCAAACGCCACTCCCCAGCCGTCGCATCAACCCGTGGCAATTCCTGCACGGAGCAATCGAAACGGTAGGTGACATCGTCGCCATTCATGTTGCGCGCAGTGACGCTGTTGCTGAAGCTGTAGACCTGATCCTTGAAGCGATGGCTGACCAGCGCTTTGCTGTCGGCAAAACGCGCCGAAGCGGGATAACGCAGGGTGCTGGTGACAAACGGGCTGCACATGACATACGCGATCATCGACTTGTCGGCCTGTGCGTCGCCGCGCAACTTCTTGTTCAGCGCGGCCAGGGCCATGCGACCCTCGTAGTCGCTCTGATTCAGCACCGTTTGTACCGCCATTGATTTCGGCGCTCGGCTGACGTTATTCGGCAACAGTGCGGAGTCCGGGGGGGAAGGCTTGTCATCCGCTTCGATGGCAGTTAAAACCGGCGCATCTTTCAGCTCGGTGACGGGCGTGACTGCCTCGGCTTCAGGCAACACAGAGGTCGACTCGACGACTGGCGTGTTTTGCGCCTGCGCCTCGTGATCGAACGACGAAGGAAACAGCGAAAAGGTGATCGACAACATCACCAGCCCGACAATGAACCCACCCGCCGCGCCAACGATGTTGCCGTAGAAAATATTCCAGCTGCCGCGGTTCTTCACCACCCAGCGCCACATGAAACCCCAGACAGCGACGAACGCCAGAAAACGCAAAAACTCCATTTGATCCTTTCCTTACCTTTCAACAATCCAAGCGCGGCGCGAGACGATCAGCAAGCCCCGACGATGCGCGGCAAGATAGCAAAATAGACGCGCCGTCCGGCTACGGTTGCGGAAAATAATTCGCCGCCAGAAAAATCAACGTGACCATGCCTGCGGCAACGCCACAGGCGCCCGCGAGCAGTTGACGTGCAACCGGATGCGCCGGCTGACGACGCTTGGCGATCCACAACCACACACCCGCCAAAACGCCCGCGCTGGTCATAAACACCACCAGGCTATTATGCAGTCCCGGCGCTGTCATGGTGGTGCCGAACAGCCCGTCGTAAAGCAGCGTGAAGACAATGCCCGCGACCACAGCGCTGCCCGCTCCGGCAAGGTTTGCCAACAACAGATTCCAATGCCCGCGCTGTCGCACCACCCAGAACCACATTGCAGCCATGACTACCAAACACAACACAGCATCCATCGGATTTCTTTCCTGGCTACGAGACAGAGGCGGCAACTTGCTCGCCTGTAGAGAGTGGACGGCACGATAGCAAAATAGTAGCGTCCCGCCATGCCTTCTCTGTAATGGACTACCCATGTTTTCCACAACCCGTTTGCTGCAACTGCTCGGCGCTCTCACCCTTGCCGTCTCCATTACCCCAGCCTTCTGCTTCGCAAAAGAACACCCGCAAGCCAGCTGGAATTACTATCTCGCCAATTGCCAGCGGATGCAGGAGACAATCTCCGACGCCCAGAGCGGTCGCGTCTCCGCTGCCTATGCAGCCACGTCGGGCCTGCAAGACAGCCTCGCCTCCATGAACGAGCGCCGCCTCAACCTGCTACCGCAACACCTCGACTCCAGCGAGTACGCCCACTGCGAAAACGTCGCCGCCCACGCCGAGGCAACCCTGGCCCAAGGCAAAGCCGAGTTCGCCGCGCAAATGCAACGGGGTGTGGAGGAAGGCAGAATTGCACACCAGAACTCCCCCGCCTACCAACGCGCCCGTTCTCTCGGCTACAGCGACGTCGGCGACATCTCCTTCCTGAAACTGCACGAAGACACCGACGGCGAAGCCCGGCTGAAAACCATGCTGATCACCGTCGACGAAATCTGCGGCCAATACTTCCGCGCCACGCAATACGTGAAGCCGTATGTGATCTACACCGTTCGCCCGTCGGATGGCGGCTGTGGCGAAGTGAAGCGTGTCGCGATAGTTGGCGGAGGGCAACCAGAGAAGGGCGACTACATCGATCGCAATGGCGAATTTCAATACATGGGCTGGAAACAACTGGTTGGCGCTGACGGCTTTCCAACGGATATTCGAGTACTGAAAGCTCGTCGCTGATCGGACGAGATAGCGGCATGGCTGTAGCGCGCCACTCAAAGAATGTCGCGCAGATACCCCTTCAGCGCGAGCAGCGGCTGACCCAGCTGCTCCACCGACCGCGCCTGAGCCAACTCCGACGACAACTTGCGCAACTCCCGCCCCAACGGCTTCTCGACCCCGCCCAAAGCATCCAGCGCCAGGTTCAGGCATTCGTTCATCTTGAACTGAATGGCCTCGACATCGCCGCGTTTCACCAGTAGCTCGAAGACGTCTTTCTGGTAATCGCCCATGACCATGTCATCGCGCAGGATCGGGCTCAGGCCCTCTTCTTCGTAGGCAAGTTTGAGGGAGAAGAGGGCGACGGTTTCCAGTGAGGTTTCCATGGGGATGTCTGTCAGTGAAGTGGAAGGTTTGAAACCAATGCGCGAAACGCCAGAGGAGGTTTGCCGTGCGGGCGTGATTATACGGGCGGGGATCGCAGTCGAGGCAACCAGCAATCGGGCATCTAAAACCTACAAGCTCGCGCAGCATTGACATCCACTTTGATACGACGCTTTGATTACAAACACTGAACATCAGCGGAGTGACCATCATGGAATACGACATGAAACTGATCGACGACGCCGTCCTTGCTCTCCTGGCTGCCTATAGCTCCGACGACGGCAATGCGTGGAAGGGCTATGACTTCGAAATCATGAACCGCTTGCACGAACAGGGTTTGATCAGTAATCCGGTGAACAGGAACAAGTCGATATGGTTGACGAAGGAAGGGTTGGAGCGGGGGCGGGAGATTGCTGATCGGATGTTTGCAGTCAAGGAGTAGGGAGGAGCCGCGTCCCATTCTGAAACCTGAGTTGACGGCAAGGTAGAAAACGCCAGCGAAGTACCAACCGCGTTAACCGAAGCAACAGGTAGCGCGGTCTGGTGATCGAGCACTTTTTTGAATGATCGGATGCGGCCGTCCAGGCTGAATTTCGTGATAGGTTTACCTCTCGAAAAGGATTTTTTTGACAGGAGTCATCCATGGCTAACCCAGCCGCTCGTAAAAGCGATCCCTCCAGCTGTCCTGTTCCAGGGCACGGAACGAACCCAATCGCGACAGGTTCGCCTGACGTTTTTTTCGATGGTTTGCCCGCAGCTCGCCTGCCGGTGGTATTGCAGGCGAAGCGGTAGCGAGTTCACTGGATGAAGAGTTAGAGGAGCTCACACATTGGGACATCTTCTGACCGAGCCACAACTGACAAAAGTTAGAGCCGCTCTTTCCGAGCCATTCAATGATTTTCCCGTGGAATATGATTATTTGGCGAATAAGGTGAGAGGTGTCGACCCTGAAATCCTTTACTCAATTCTTTATTCAGAGGTCGCGCCGGTGTGCTTTACCAATCTCGTTGCACCTGTGCCTCCGATATGGACGGGTTTCGACCCCGACATACTGAGAGAGTCGATTGAGGAAAGGCTGGAAGCTAGGGAGCGAAACTGGTTTCGTCGCCAGTTCGATAAAGTGCTGGTTCGTTGGTTGAAGTACAACTACGCATACATCTGGGAGGAAATCGAAAGTAGGCTTTGAGCTCGAACTAGCCGGGATCAGGCGATTATGACAGGGCGTTTGGCAAAACCTGCGGCACGTAACCGATCCGGCCAGTTCCCCAGCGTCAGGACATGGAGTCAGAGCAATTACTGCAGGTTCGATTGAGGTTTTTTGATGGGCTTGTTGCCCTAGACGGTTGGGCATTAGGCTAGCCGGTGGCGCGTTGGCCCCGGCGCCGCAAGAGTGAAAAGCTGGTTGCCCTGATTGTTTTGGAAAAAAGACAAAAACAACCCTCCACTTTCCTCCATACGAAAAAAAAGGCCTTGCTTTCGCAAGACCTTTTTCTCTGTGTTGGTGCCCCGAGGGAGACTCGAACTCCCACTCCTTTCGAAAACGGATTTTGAATCCGCCGCGTCTACCAATTCCGCCATCAGGGCTCAATGGCGGCGAAGTATAGAGAGGTGATTACCGTTGGTCAATCACGTTTCATGGTCAATTTTTGATATTTCCGCTAGACTTTCCGGCCCTGCTAGACGAACCCCATCATGCGCGTTGCTGACTTTACTTTCGAGCTTCCTGATTCGCTGATCGCCCGCCATCCGTTGGCCGAGCGTCGCGGTAGTCGCCTGCTGACCCTTGATGGGCCGAGCGGCGCCCTGGCACACCGTCAATTCACTGATTTGCTTGAGCATTTGCGCCCGGGCGATTTGATGGTGTTCAACAATACCCGGGTGATTCCGGCGCGGCTGTTCGGGCAGAAAGCGTCCGGCGGCAAGCTGGAAATTCTCATCGAGCGCGTGCTCGATGCGCACCGCGTGCTGGCCCATGTGCGCTCCAGCAAGTCGCCGAAGCCGGGTTCGAAGATCCTTATCGACGGCGGTGGCGAAGCCGAGATGCTCGCGCGTCATGATGCGTTGTTCGAGCTGGGTTTTGCCGAGGAAGTCTTGCCGCTGCTCGATCGCGTCGGGCACATGCCGTTGCCTCCTTATATAGACCGCCCGGATGAAGGCTCGGATCGCGAGCGTTATCAGACCGTGTACGCCCAGCGTCTGGGTGCGGTCGCAGCGCCGACGGCGGGGCTGCATTTCGACGAGCCGCTGATGCAGGCGATTGCTGCCAAGGGCGTCGAGACTGCGTTCGTGACGTTGCACGTCGGCGCGGGGACGTTTCAGCCGGTGCGTGTCGAGAAGATCGAAGATCACCACATGCACAGCGAGTGGCTGGAAGTCGGCCAGGATGTGGTCGATGCGGTCGCTGCGTGCCGTGCGCGTGGCGGTCGGGTGATTGCGGTCGGCACCACCAGCGTGCGTTCGCTGGAAAGTGCGGCGCGCGATGGTGTGCTCAAGCCGTTCAGTGGCGACACCGACATCTTTATCTATCCGGGCCGGCCGTTTCATGTGGTCGATGCCCTGGTGACCAATTTCCATTTGCCGGAATCCACGCTGTTGATGCTGGTTTCCGCGTTTGCCGGTTATCCCGAAACCATGGCCGCCTACAAGGCCGCCGTGGAAAACGGCTACCGCTTTTTCAGTTACGGGGATGCGATGTTCATCACCCGCAATCCCGCTCCAACTGCCCCTGAACAGACAGGCCCAGAGGAAACAGAATGAGTCGCGAATGTCGAATGTCCTTTGAGCTGCTGGCCACCGATGGCAAGGCTCGTCGTGGTCGCCTGACCTTCCCCCGTGGCACCGTCGAGACCCCGGCGTTCATGCCGGTCGGCACCTACGGTACGGTCAAGGGCATGCTGCCGCGCGACATCGTCGCCACGGGCGCGGAAATCATTCTGGGCAACACCTTTCACCTGTGGCTGCGTCCCGGCACTCAAGTGATCAAGGAGCACGGCGACCTGCACGATTTCATGCAGTGGAAAGGCCCGATCCTCACCGACTCCGGCGGCTTCCAGGTGTTCAGCCTCGGCGCGATGCGCAAGATCAAGGAGGAGGGCGTGACCTTCGCTTCTCCGGTCGACGGCGCCAAAGTGTTCATGGGTCCGGAAGAATCGATGCAGGTGCAGCGCGATCTCGGTTCCGACATTGTGATGATCTTCGACGAATGCACGCCGTATCCGGCTGACGAAGACGTCGCGCGCGTATCGATGGAGCTGTCGTTGCGTTGGGCGCAGCGTTCGAAGAATGCCCACGGCGACAACACCGCGGCGCTGTTCGGCATTGTTCAGGGCGGCATGCATGAAAACCTGCGCATGCGCTCGCTCGAAGGCCTCGACAAGATCGGCTTCGACGGCCTCGCCATCGGCGGTCTGTCGGTGGGCGAACCGAAGCACGAAATGATCAAGGTGCTGGATTATCTGCCGGGCCAGATGCCCGCTGACAAACCTCGTTACCTTATGGGCGTTGGCAAACCGGAAGATCTGGTTGAGGGTGTGCGCCGCGGGGTGGACATGTTCGATTGCGTGATGCCAACCCGTAATGCCCGCAATGGGCATCTGTTCATCGATACCGGTGTGCTGAAGATCCGTAACGCGTTCCATCGCCATGATGAATCGCCGCTGGATCCGACCTGCGATTGCTACACCTGCCAGAACTTCTCGCGCGCTTATCTGCATCACCTGGACAAGTGCGGCGAAATGCTCGGCAGCATGCTCAATACCATCCATAACTTGCGCCATTATCAGGTGCTGATGGCTGGTTTGCGCGAGGCTATTCAACAGGGTACATTGGCCGCCTTTGTCGATGCCTTCTACGCCAAACGCGGACTTCCCGTTCCGCCTTTGGACTGAGTTTTCTGACCCCCAAGATTCAACATTTGCAACTGGAGTGCTAAATGAGCTTTTTTATCTCTAACGCCATGGCTGACGCAGCGGCACCGGCTGCTGCAAGCCCAATGGGCGGCGGCTTCGAGTGGATTTTCCTGGTCGGCTTCCTGGTCATCTTCTACCTGATGATCTGGCGTCCACAGGCCAAGCGCGCCAAAGAGCAGAAGAACCTGCTGAGCAGCCTGCAGAAGGGCGACGAAGTCGTGACCACTGGCGGCATCGCCGGCAAGATCACCAAGGTTGCCGATGACTTCGTGGTTCTGGAAGTGTCCGACACCGTGGAAATGAAGTTCCAGAAAGGCGCCATCGCCGCCACGCTGCCAAAAGGCACGCTGAAAGCGATCTAAGAGCAACAACTTCTACTCAATCGACGGGGCGCGCAAGGCGCCCCGCGTTCATAACGGGCGGCGTGATGCTGAACAAATACCCTCTGTGGAAATACATTCTGATCCTGGCGGTGCTGGCGATCGGTCTGATTTATTCCGCTCCCAATCTTTACCCCGATGACCCGGCCATTCAGATCAGCGGCGCCAGCACGGCTCTGCAGGTCAATGACGCCGATCTGGCTCGCGTCAGCACAGCGCTGAAAGAGTCCGGCATCAACGTCAAGGCGGCAACGCTGACGGCGGGCGGCAAGGGCGGTCTGATCCGTCTGAGCAAGGCTGAAGATCAGTTGCCGGCCAAGGACGTTGTACGCAAGGCATTGGGTGATGACTACGTCGTCGCGCTGAACCTGGCACAGACCACCCCGCAATGGCTGCGCAACCTCGGTGCGCACCCGATGAAGCTGGGTCTGGACTTGTCCGGTGGTGTGCACTTCCTGCTCGAAGTGGACATGGACAAAGCCCTCGATGCGCGCCTGAAAGTCTACGAAGGCGACGTCAAGAGCCTGCTGCGCAAAGAGAAGCTGCGCTATCGCAGCCTGCCGCAACTGGGCGGTGCCATTCAGTTGGGCTTCAGCGATGAAGACTCCCGCGAACAGGCCCGTGCGCTGATCCGCAAGAACTTCAACGATTTCGACATTGTTCCGGCCGACCTCAACGGTCAACCGGTGCTGCGTCTGGCGATGACCCCGGCCAAGCTGGCGGAAATCCGTGAATACTCCATCAAGCAGAACCTGACCACGGTACGTAACCGCGTCAACGAGCTGGGTGTTGCCGAACCGATCGTGCAGCGTCAGGGCGCCAACCGCATCGTGGTTGAGCTGCCGGGCGTGCAGGACACTGCCGAAGCCAAGCGTATTCTCGGCAAGACGGCCAACCTTGAGTTCCGTCTGGCCGCCGAGCCGGGCGCTTCGAAAGCCACTTCCGAATCGTTCGAATTCCGCGAAGGCAACCGTCCGCCAGCGCAGATCGAGCGTGGCCTGATCATCACCGGTGACCAGGTCACCGACGCCAAGGCCGGTTTCGGCGAACACGGCACGCCTGAAGTGAACATCCGTCTGGATGGTCACGGTGGCGAGCTGATGAGCCGCGCGACCCGTTCCAACGTCGGTCGCAGCATGGCGGTGATCTTCATCGAACAGCGTCCGGTCACCACTTACACCAAGCAAGTGGTTGATGGCGTCGAGAAAGACGTTGCGGTGCAGACGTTCAAGGAAGAGAAGAAGATCATCAGCCTGGCGACCATTCAGTCGCCGCTGGGTGCGCAATTCCGCATCACTGGCCTGAACGGTCAGGGTGAGTCGTCCGAGCTGGCACTGCTGCTGCGCGCCGGTGGTCTGGCTGCACCGATGTACTTCGCTGAAGAGCGCACAATCGGTCCGAGCCTGGGTGCTGACAACATCACCAAAGGTATCGACGCTTCCCTGTGGGGCATGCTGTTCGTGTCGCTGTTCATCATCGCCATCTACCGCTTCTTCGGCGTCATCGCCACCGTCGCGCTGGCGGTGAACATGGTGCTGCTGCTGGCGTTGATGTCGTTGCTGGGCGCCACGCTGACCCTGCCGGGTATCGCCGGTATCGTCTTGACGATGGGTATGGCGGTCGACGCCAACGTACTGATCTTCTCGCGGATTCGTGAAGAGATCGCCGCCGGCATGACTGTGCAGCGGGCAATCAACGAAGGCTTCGGCCGGGCATTCACCGCGATTCTCGACGCCAACCTGACCACCTTGCTGGTCGGCGGCATTCTCTTCGCCATGGGCACCGGCCCGGTGAAGGGTTTCGCAGTGACGATGTCCCTCGGGATCTTTACCTCGATGTTCACGGCCATCATGGTGACCCGCGCAATGGTCAACCTGATCTTTGGCGGACGTGACTTCAAGAAGTTGTGGATTTAAGGGGCTGCCATGTTACGTACAATCAACTTCATGGGCGTTCGCAACTTCGCGTTCGGCGTCACATTGCTGCTTACCGTCATTGCCTTGTTCAGTGTCGCCACCAAGGGCATGAACTGGGGCCTGGACTTCACCGGCGGTACGCTCATCGAGCTGACCTACGAGCGTCCGGCCGATGTCACCAAGGTGCGCGAGCAACTGGCGACTTCCGGTTATCACGAAGCCGTGGTGCAGAACTTCGGTGCGACCACCGATCTGCTGGTGCGCATGCCGGGTGAAGACCCGCAGCTGGGCCATCAGGTCGCAGACGCATTGCAGAAAGTCGGCGGCGACAACCCGGCGACGGTCAAGCGTGTCGAGTTCGTCGGCCCGCAGGTCGGTGAAGAGCTGCGCGACCAGGGCGGCCTCGGCATGCTGCTGGCGCTCGGCGGCATCCTGATCTACCTGGCCTTCCGCTTTCAGTGGAAGTTTGCGGTCGGCGCCATTGTCTCGCTGATCCACGACGTCATCGTGACCGTGGGTATCCTCTCGTACTTCCAGATCACCTTCGATCTGACGGTGCTGGCAGCGGTGCTGGCGATCATCGGTTACTCGCTGAACGACACCATCGTGGTTTTCGACCGGGTGCGTGAGAACTTCCGCGTGCTGCGCAAGGCGACGCTCATCGAGAACATCAACATCTCGACCACCCAGACCCTGCTGCGCACCATGGCGACGTCGATCTCCACTCTGCTGGCGATCGCGGCGCTGCTGTTCTTCGGTGGTGACAACCTGTTCGGCTTCTCCATCGCACTGTTCATCGGTGTACTGGCGGGTACTTACTCGTCGATCTACATCGCCAACGTGGTGCTGATCTGGCTGAACCTGACCACCGAGGATCTGATTCCTCCGGCCAACACCGACAAGGAAGTCGACGACCGTCCATAACGGTCAGCGATTTCCCGGCTGTCAGCCAACAAAAGGCGCGAGTTGAACTCGCGCCTTTTTTTGTGCTCCAAGGCTGGGAGAAGCGCGGGCGCGTCCCGCATGTGATGGTCAGGAGGTTCATGTGAACAAGTCGTTGCTGGTTGGTGCGGTATTGGGTGCTGTCGGTGTCACAGCCGGGGGTGCTGTTGCCACCTACAGCCTGGTTAAAAGCGGCCCTGAGTATGCGCAAGTATTAGCCGTTGAGCCGGTCAAGACACAGATCAAGACTCCACGTGAAGTATGCAAGGATGTAACGGTGACCCGTCAGGCACCGGTAAAAGATCAACACCAGATCGCCGGTACCGTGGTCGGCGCGCTGGCCGGTGGTTTGCTGGGCAACCAGATTGGCGGCGGTACCGGCAAGAAGATTGCCACGGTGGCCGGTGCGGTCGGTGGCGGTTATGCGGGCAACAAGGTGCAGGAGGGCATGCAGGAGCGTGACACCTACACCACCACGCAAACCCGCTGCAACACGGTCAATGACATCAGCGACAAGGTCGTCGGTTACGACGTGCGTTACTCGCTTGATGGCAAGGAAGGCAAAGTGCGGATGGATCGCGATCCGGGCAACCAGATTCCGGTCGACAAGGAAGGCAAGCTGATCCTGTCGCAGAATGAGCCGGCTCAGTAAGGATTTACGGTTGTGAAAAGAAGCACCCTGCGGGGTGCTTTTTTTGTGCTCGCGATTTCTTCAGTCAACCGATCTCCCGTTGATTCACCTGATCAATGTGGGAGCAGCCTTCGGCAGTTCCTGCAGGGAGCGGTGTGGAATCGCGGGCAAAAAAAAGCACCCCGGAGGGTGCTTTCTGGTTTCGCGCAAAGCTTAGCGCTTCAGCGAGGCCGGCAGGTGCGGCTGGATCGCCGTCAGTACTGCCTTGAAGCATTTGGTGTTGCCGGCAACGATGTGGCCTTTCTCAAGGAAGTCGTGACCACCGGTGAAGTCGCTCACCAGGCCGCCGGCTTCTTGAATCAGCAGGGCGCCTGCAGCCATGTCCCACTCGGACAGGCCCGATTCCCAGAACGCATCGAAACGACCGGCAGCCACGTAAGCCAGGTCCAGGCTCGCCGAACCGGCGCGGCGGATGCCGGCAGTCTGGCCAACCAGAGCGCGGAACATGCCCAGGTAGTTGTCGAGGTTGTCCATCTGATCGTCACGGAACGGGAAGCCAGTGCCGAGCAAAGCGCCGTCGAGGCTGGTGCGACCGCTTACGCGCAGACGACGACCGTTCAGTTGAGCGCCGCGACCACGGCTGGCGGTGAATTCTTCCTGGCGAACCGGGTCCAGAACCACTGCGTGCTCCAGGCGACCACGATATTTGCAGGCAATGCTCACTGCAAAGTGCGGAATGCCACGGAGGAAGTTGGTGGTGCCGTCCAGCGGATCGATGATCCACAGGTACTCTTCGCCTTCGATGCCGGTGCCAGCGTGCAGGCCGGTTTCTTCACCCTGAATCGAGTGATTCGGGTAAGCCTTGCGCAGGGCATCGATGATTTTCTGTTCAGCGGCGCGATCGACCTCGGATACGTAATCCTTGGCGTCTTTTTCGTCGACCTTGATGGTATCCAGGCGCTCGATGGAGCGGAAGATCAGTTCACTGGCGCTGCGGGCGGCGCGCAGCGCGATATTCAGCATGGGCTGCATGGATGTGTCACCTAAGGTTGTTAAAGAAAGCCGCGCATTCTATCAGAACTTTTCTTCAGGTGAAGGACGCTGTTCGCTTTCATAGCTTAACGGTAGGCTGTTCTGTAAGATTTGCCCCCCTTTCCTGTGTCCGAGAGCGCCTCCCTTGCTGCAGAACATTCGTGTCGTCCTGGTCAACACCAGTCACCCCGGCAACATCGGCGGGGCCGCGCGCGCCATGAAAAACATGGGTCTGTCGCGACTGGTGCTGGTCGAGCCGCGGGTCTTCCCGCACCACGAGGCCGACGCCCGCGCCTCCGGTGCTGGTGACATCCTTGAAAACGCGCAAGTCGTCGCCACCTTGGAAGACGCTTTGGTAGGTTGCAATCTGGTGCTCGGCACCAGCGCCCGTGACCGGCGCATTCCCTGGCCCCTGCTCGATCCGCGCGAATGCGGCAACAAAGTGGTTGAGGAAGCCGGGCAGGGCGCCGAGATTGCTTTGGTGTTCGGCCGTGAAGATTCCGGCCTGACCAACGAAGAGCTGCAGCGATGTCATTTTCACGTGCACATCCCTTCCGACCCGACCTTCAGTTCGCTGAATCTCGGGGCGGCGGTGCAGGTATTGAGTTATGAAGTGCGCATGGCCTGGCTGGCCGCACAGGGTCAGCCGAGCAAGGTCGAGAAAGAAGAAGTGGCCTCGGTGAAAAGCGCCGAGCTGGCGACCATGGATGAGCTGGAGCGATTCTATGAGCACCTGGAGCAGACACTGGTTGCCATCGAATTCCTCGACCCGGAAAAGCCACGCCACTTGATGGCGCGCCTGCGCCGGTTGTACGGACGCAGCTCGGTCAGCCGGGCGGAAATGAATATTTTGCGTGGCATCCTCACGGAAACCCAGAAAGCGGCCCGTGGCGAGCTTCTAAAGCGGAAGGATTGAATGATGTTTGAGCGTTTGCGTGAAGATATCCAAAGCGTATTCCATCGAGACCCGGCGGCGCGTAACGCTTTTGAAGTCCTGACCTGCTACCCCGGCATGCATGCGATCTGGATTCATCGTCTGGCCGGCATGCTCTGGCGCAACGAGTTGAAGTGGCTGGCGCGACTGGTGTCGAACTTCGGTCGCTGGCTGACCGGGATCGAGATTCATCCGGGCGCCAAGGTCGGTCGGCGGTTCTTCATCGACCACGGCATGGGCATCGTTATTGGTGAAACCGCCGAGATCGGCGACGACGTCACCATCTATCAAGGCGTGACCCTCGGCGGCACCAGCTGGAACAAAGGCAAGCGCCACCCGACACTGGGTGACGGCGTGGTGGTCGGCGCTGGCGCCAAGGTGCTTGGCCCGTTCACGGTGGGTGCCGGCGCCAAAGTCGGCTCCAACGCTGTGGTCACCAAGGAAGTGCCGCCGGGCGCCACGGTGGTGGGGATTCCGGGGCGGATCATCGTCAAGACCGATGAAGAGCAGGACGCCAAGCGCAAAGCCATGGCGGAAAAGATCGGTTTCGACGCCTACGGTGTCAGCGAAGACATGCCCGACCCGGTGGCCCGCGCCATCGGCCAGTTGCTCGACCATCTGCAAGCGGTGGATGGGCGCCTGGAAGGCATGTGCGGCGCGCTGAAGGATCTGGGCAGCAATTACTGTGCGAAAGATCTGCCTGAGCTGCGCGAAGAAGACTTCGCCTGCGTCAAAGGCAAGGACGAATCGAAAGCCGGCTAAAGCCTCTGTAGGAGCTGCCGAAGGCTGCGATCTTTTGATTTTGCCTTCTTAAGATCAAAAGATCGCAGCCTTCGGCAGCTCCTACAAAGGCGTCCAGCAGCTGGTGTGCCATTGGGCTGCAGACCCTGCTATCATTCGCGCGCTCTTTTGCGGGTAAACCCGACTAAAGCACTAGGTCTTATAGTTGACTTAAATGCTCGGGAATTGCATACTCCCGCCCATTCCGAACTCCGTGGTAACTGTCCATGCGACTGACTACAAAAGGCCGATACGCCGTGACCGCCATGCTTGACCTGGCGTTGCACGCGCAGCACGGGCCGGTGTCTCTGGCCGATATCTCCGAGCGCCAAGGCATCTCCCTGTCCTACCTCGAACAGCTGTTCGCCAAGCTGCGCCGCAGCAATCTGGTTTCCAGCGTTCGCGGTCCGGGTGGTGGCTACCAGTTGTCCCGCGACATGCAGGGCATCCAGGTCGCCCAGGTGATCGATGCGGTGAACGAATCGGTCGATGCCACCAAGTGCCAGGGCCAGGGCGATTGCCATTCCGGCGATACCTGCCTGACCCATCATCTGTGGTGCGACTTGAGCCTGCAGATTCACGAATTTCTGAGCGGTATCAGCTTGGCCGACCTTGTGACTCGCCGTGAGGTACAAGAAGTGGCCCAGCGTCAGGACCAGCGCCGTTGCAGCAGCAAGGCGCCACGCCTGGACAAGATTGAAGCGTCCGCCGTCGAATGACAGCCGAAGAGCTACCCGCGGCACGCCAGCCCTGATTTAGGAGATAGTCCATGAAATTGCCGATTTACCTTGATTACTCTGCAACCACCCCGGTTGATCCGCGCGTTGCGCAGAAAATGAGTGAATGCCTGCTGGTCGACGGAAACTTCGGTAACCCGGCGTCCCGCTCCCACGTGTTCGGCTGGAAGGCTGAAGAGTCCGTCGAAAACGCTCGTCGTCAGGTGGCCGATCTGGTCAACGCCGACCCGCGCGAAATCGTCTGGACCTCCGGTGCCACCGAATCCGACAACCTGGCGATCAAGGGCGCGGCACATTTCTACGCCTCCAAGGGCAAGCACCTGATCACCAGCAAGATCGAGCACAAGGCTGTCCTCGACACCATGCGCCAGCTGGAGCGTGAAGGTTTCGAAGTGACCTACCTCGAGCCGACCGAAGACGGTCTGATCACCCCGGCAATGATTGACGCGGCACTGCGCGAAGACACCATTCTGGTGTCGGTGATGCACGTCAACAACGAAATCGGCACCATCAACGACATCGCCGCCATCGGCGAGATGCTGCGCGCCAAAGGCGTGCTGTTCCATGTCGACGCGGCTCAGTCCACCGGCAAGGTCGAAATCGATCTGCAGAAGCTGAAGGTCGACATGATGTCGTTCTCCGCCCACAAGACTTATGGCCCTAAAGGCATCGGCGCGCTGTACGTCAGCCGCAAGCCGCGTGTGCGCATCGAAGCGACCATGCACGGCGGCGGTCACGAGCGCGGCATGCGTTCCGGCACCCTTGCGACCCACCAGATCGTCGGCATGGGCGAAGCGTTCCGCGTAGCCAAGGAAGACATGGCCGCTGAAAACGTGCGCATCAAAGCCTTGAGCGATCGCTTCTACAAGCAGGTCGAGCATCTGGAAGAGCTGTACGTCAACGGCAGCCTGACCGCCCGCGTTCCGCACAACCTGAACCTGAGCTTCAACTACGTTGAAGGCGAGTCGCTGATCATGGCGCTCAAGGATCTGGCGGTATCGTCCGGTTCGGCCTGCACCTCGGCTTCGCTGGAGCCTTCGTACGTACTGCGCGCCCTGGGCCGCAACGACGAACTGGCACACAGCTCGATCCGCTTTACCTTCGGCCGTTTCACCACCGAAGAAGAAATCGACTACGCCGCGCAGAAAGTCTGCGAGGCCGTTACCAAGCTGCGCGCTCTGTCGCCGCTGTGGGACATGTACAAAGACGGCGTCGATATCTCGAAAATCGAGTGGGCGGCACACTAACTATAGAAGCCGCCGGATACAGATCCTGTAGCGACGCGGCGTTAACGCAGCGCAGTTGCAGGGTCTCAAGAGCGGCCCTGATGAGTGAGGATTGAGAATCATGGCTTACAGCGAAAAGGTCATCGACCACTACGAAAACCCGCGCAACGTCGGCAAGATGAACGCGGAAGATCCTGATGTCGGCACCGGCATGGTCGGCGCTCCGGCGTGCGGCGACGTGATGCGTCTGCAGATCAAGGTCAACGATCAGGGCGTTATCGAAGACGCCAAGTTCAAGACCTACGGTTGCGGTTCGGCAATCGCCTCCAGCTCCCTCGCTACCGAGTGGATGAAGGGCAAGACCCTGGACGAAGCCGAAACCATCAAGAACACTCAGCTGGCCGAAGAACTGGCTTTGCCGCCAGTGAAAATCCACTGCTCCGTGCTCGCTGAAGACGCTATCAAAGCGGCTGTTCGCGACTACAAGCAGAAGAAAGGCTTGATCTGAATTTCAAGATTCGGCGACGAGTAAGGAGTCAACGATGGCTATCAGCATGACAGAAGCGGCTGCTCGACACGTGCGGCGCTCCCTCGACGGGCGCGGCAAAGGTGAAGGGATTCGTCTGGGTGTTCGCACCACAGGCTGTTCCGGCCTTGCCTATGTGCTGGAGTTTGTCGACGAGGTAGTGGCGGAGGATCAGGTGTTCGAGAGTCACGGCGAAAAAGTGATCATCGACCCGAAAAGCCTGGCCTACCTGGACGGCACCGAGCTCGACTTCGTCAAGGAAGGGTTGAACGAAGGCTTCAAGTTCAACAACCCCAACGTGCGCGGTGAATGTGGCTGCGGCGAAAGCTTCAACATCTGAGGCTGGTCGTGGGTATTCCTTGTCATTTCGCTTTATTCGAGCTGCAACCGAGCTTCCGCCTGGATCTCGAGCAGTTGGCCACGCGCTACCGTGAGTTGGCGCGCGGCGTCCATCCTGACCGCTTTGCCGATGCATCCGAACGCGAGCAGCGCTCGGCGCTCGAGCAATCGGCGCGGCTCAACGACGCCTACCAGACGCTCAAGAGTCCGGCCCAGCGCGCACGCTACCTGCTGAAAATCAGCGGGCATGAAGTGCCGATGGAAGTCACCGTCCACGATCCCGAGTTTCTTTTGCAGCAGATGCAATGGCGCGAAGAGCTTGAAGATCTGCAGGACAGTGCCGACCTCGACGGTGTCGCGGTATTCAAGCGTCGCTTGAAGGCGGCTCAGGAACAGCTCAACGAAAGCTTCGCAGCCTGTTGGGATGATGCAGCGCAACGCGAGCAGGCCGAACGCCTGATGCGGCGCATGCAGTTCCTCGACAAGCTCACCTACGAAGTGCGCCAGCTGGAAGAGCGCCTCGACGATTAACCCAGTGCTGCCCTGATTGCACGCTGACAGACAGACAAGACCTGATCACCATGGCTCTACTGCAGATCGCCGAACCCGGCCAAAGTCCTCAACCGCACCAGCGCCGTCTGGCTGTGGGCATCGACCTGGGTACTACCAATTCGCTGGTCGCTGCGCTGCGCAGTGGTCTTTCCGAACCGCTGGCCGACGCCAACGGGCAGGTCATCCTGCCGTCCGCCGTGCGTTATCACGCCGACCGCGTCGAAGTCGGTGAGTCCGCCAAGCTGGCGGCAGCCTCCGATCCTCTGAACACCGTGCTCTCGGTCAAGCGCTTGATGGGTCGTGGTCTGTCCGACGTCAAGCAATTGGGCGAGCAACTGCCGTACCGCTTTGTCGGCGGCGAATCGCACATGCCGTTCATCGACACCGTGCAAGGCCCGAAAAGCCCGGTTGAAGTCTCCGCCGATATCCTCAAGGTCCTGCGTCAGCGCGCTGAAGCGACCTTGGGTGGCGAACTGGTTGGCGCGGTAATCACCGTTCCTGCCTACTTCGACGATGCGCAGCGTCAGGCCACCAAAGATGCGGCCAAACTCGCCGGTCTGAACGTGTTGCGTCTGCTCAACGAACCGACTGCGGCTGCGGTGGCTTACGGTCTGGATCAGCACGCCGAAGGTCTGGTGGCGATCTACGATCTGGGCGGCGGTACTTTCGATATCTCCATTCTGCGTCTGACCGGCGGCGTTTTTGAAGTTCTGGCCACTGGCGGCGACAGCGCGCTGGGCGGCGATGACTTTGATCACGCGATTGCCGGCTGGATCATCGAGAGCGCTGGCCTCTCCGCCGATCTCGACCCGGGCGCGCAACGCAATCTGCTGCAAACCGCCTGCGCGGCCAAAGAAGCCCTGACCGATGCGGCCAGTGTGGAAGTGGCTTACGGCGACTGGAAAGCCCAGTTGACTCGCGAAGCCTTCGATGCGCTGATCGAGCCAATGGTCGCGCGCAGCCTGAAAGCCTGCCGCCGCGCCGTTCGCGATTCCGGTATTGAACTGGAAGACGTCCACGCTGTGGTCATGGTCGGCGGTTCGACCCGTGTGCCGCGCGTTCGCGAAGCCGTTGCCGAAGCCTTCGGTCGTCAACCATTGACGGAAATCGACCCGGATCAAGTGGTGGCCATCGGTGCCGCGATCCAGGCTGACACCCTGGCTGGCAACAAGCGCGATGGCGGCGAACTGCTGCTGCTCGACGTGATTCCGCTTTCCCTTGGTTTGGAAACCATGGGCGGTCTGATGGAGAAGGTGATTCCGCGCAACACCACCATCCCCGTCGCCCGCGCTCAGGACTTCACCACCTATAAAGACGGCCAGTCGGCCATGGCGATCCACGTGTTGCAGGGTGAGCGCGAGCTGATCAGCGATTGCCGCTCTCTGGCACGTTTCGAATTGCGCGGCATTCCGGCGATGGTGGCCGGTGCGGCGAAAATTCGCGTGACCTTCCAGGTCGATGCCGACGGTCTGCTCAGCGTGTCTGCCCGTGAATTGGGCTCGGGCGTTGAAGCGAGCATTCAGGTCAAGCCTTCCTACGGACTGACCGACGGCGAAATCGCCAAGATGCTTAAAGATTCGTTCCAGCATGCCAATGACGACAAGGTCGCCCGCGTTCTGCGTGAGCAGCAAGTCGATGCCCAGCGCCTGCTCGAAGCGGTGCAGGGCGCGCTGGATGCCGATGGCGAGCGTTTGCTCGACGCCGAAGAGCGCATGGTCATCGAACTGCAAATGCAGGAACTGGCCGAACTGATGAAAGGTACCGATGGTTACGCCATCGAGCAGCAGACCAAGCGTCTGTCGCAAGTGACCGATGCTTTTGCTGCCCGCCGCATGGATCTGACGGTGAAAGCCGCTCTGTCGGGGCGCAACCTGAATGAAATCGAGGATATCTGATGCCGCAGGTCATTTTTCTGCCCCACGAGAAGTTCTGCCCTGAAGGTATGGTGGTCGAGGCTGCGCCCGGCACATCGATTCTCGAACTGGCCCATGAACACCATATCGAGATGGAAAGCGCGTGCGGCGGCGTCTGCGCCTGCACCACGTGCCACTGCATCATCCGCGAGGGTTTCGACTCGCTGGAAGAGGCCGACGAGCTGGAAGAAGACTTCCTCGATCGTGCCTGGGGCCTTGAGGCGCAATCGCGTCTGGCTTGCCAGGCCATCGTCGGTGAGGAAGACCTCACCGTCGAGATTCCGAAATATTCGCTTAACCATGCGGCCGAAGCGCCGCACTGACTGGTAAGACTGTCATGAGCTACGGTTGGAATGATGTTCAACGCATTGCAGAAGAGCTGGCCGAGGCCCATGAGGGACTCGACCCGTATTCTGTAGGTTTCGTCCGTTTGCAGCAGATGATTCTTGAACTGCCTGACTTCGATGCTACTTCCGGCCGGGTCGGCGAGAAGGTGCTCGAAGCGGTTCAGGAGCTCTGGGCCGCAGAATTGGACTGATCGTCTCGCAGGTTAGGCAATACCCAAGAACCCGCGTATAATTCGCGGGTTTAATTTTTCGCAAATTACCGTTTCTGGAGTTACACCATGGCTGTTCAACGTACTTTCTCCATCATCAAGCCTGACGCCGTTGCTAAAAACGTGATCGGCAAGATCACCACTCGCTTCGAAGACGCTGGCCTGCGCGTTGTAGCTTCGAAACTGAAGCAACTGTCCAAAGCCGAAGCCGAAGGCTTCTACGCTGAGCACAGCGAGCGCGGTTTCTTCGGTGACCTGGTTGCTTTCATGACTTCCGGCCCGGTTGTCGTTCAGGTTCTGGAAGGTGAAAACGCTATCGCTCGCAACCGTGAGCTGATGGGCGCTACCAACCCTAAAGAAGCTGCTGCCGGCACCATCCGTGCTGACTTCGCTGAATCGATCGACGCCAACGCCGTTCACGGTTCGGACTCCGAAGCTGCTGCCGCTCGCGAAATCGCTTACTTCTTCGCAGCTACTGAAGTAACCACTCGCTAAGCATTGCTTGCAGAGTGAAGGTGAATCCATGACTACATCGACTGTTAAAACAAACCTGCTGGGTCTGACCCAGCCGGAAATGGAAAAATTCTTCGACTCAATCGGGGAGAAGCGTTTCCGTGCCGGTCAGGTAATGAAATGGATTCACCACTTTGGCGTCGATGATTTCGACGCCATGACGAACGTCAGCAAAGCCTTGCGCGACAAGCTCAAGGCCATTGCTGAAGTGCGTGGTCCGGAAGTGGTCAGCGAGGACATCTCCAGCGACGGCACCCGTAAATGGGTGGTGCGCGTGGCGTCCGGCAGCTGCGTCGAGACCGTGTACATTCCCCAGGGCAAGCGCGGCACTTTGTGCGTTTCGTCCCAGGCAGGCTGTGCCCTGGATTGCAGTTTCTGCTCCACCGGCAAGCAAGGCTTCAACAGCAACCTCACCGCCGCCGAAGTCATCGGTCAGGTGTGGATTGCCAACAAATCTTTCGGCAGCGTCCCGGCCACCGTCGACCGCGCCATCACCAACGTGGTGATGATGGGCATGGGCGAGCCGTTGCTGAACTTCGACAACGTCGTCGCCGCCATGCATCTGATGATGGATGACCTCGGCTACGGGATCTCCAAGCGCCGTGTGACCCTGTCCACCTCGGGTGTGGTGCCGATGATCGATGAGCTGGCCAAGCACATCGACGTGTCCCTGGCGTTGTCCCTGCACGCACCGAACGACGCATTGCGTAACCAATTGGTGCCGATCAACAAGAAATATCCGCTTAAGATGCTGCTCGAGTCGTGCCAGCGCTACATGTCCGCCCTTGGCGAGAAACGTGTGCTGACCATCGAGTACACCTTGCTAAAGGACGTCAACGACAAGCTTGAGCACGCGGTGGAAATGATCGAGTTGCTTAAAGATATCCCGTGCAAGATCAACCTGATCCCGTTCAACCCGTTCCCGCACTCCGGGTACGAGCGGCCGAGCAACAATGCCATCCGCCGCTTCCAGGATCAGTTGCATCAGGCCGGTTTCAACGTCACCGTGCGCACCACCCGTGGTGAAGACATCGATGCCGCATGTGGTCAATTGGTAGGGCAGGTGCTGGATCGCACCCGTCGCAGCGAACGTTACATCGCCGTGCGCGAGTTGAGCGCCGACAGCGATCTGGCACAGAACGCCGCGAACACTAACTAAGAGAGGATCTCTATGTCCCTGCGCTTTGCGCTGCTGTTGCTGTTGGCCAGCCTGTGTGCTGGTTGTGTCCTGTCGGGTGACTACAACCCGATGAAGACCAGCAAGGGCCGCGATGAAGCGCGGGCTGCCTACGTGCAGCTGGGGCTGGGCTATCTGCAGCAAGGCATGACCGAGCGCGCCAAGGTGCCATTGAAGAAAGCGCTGGAGCTGGACGGTTCCGACCCCGACGCCAATGCGGCCCTCGGTCTGGTGTTCCAGGCCGAGATGGAGCCGGCACTGGCCGACGAGCACTTTCGCAAGGCCCTGTCCTCACGTCCCGCCGATGCGCGCATCCTCAACAACTACGGCAGTTTTCTCTACGAAGAACAGCGCTACAAGGAAGCCTACGAGCGTTTTGAACAAGCGGCCGCCGATACCCTGTATCCTGAGCGCTCGCGGGTCTTCGAAAATCTCGGCATGACCGCCGCCAAGCTTGGCCAGCGTGATCTGGCCCAGCAACAGCTGGAAAAAGCCCTGCGCCTGAATCGCCAACAACCACGCGCATTGCTGGAAATGGCTGAGTTGTCCTTCGAAGACAGGCATTATGTGCCCGCGCGTGACTATTACGACCGTTTCAGCCAGCTCACCGAACAAAATGCACGTAGTCTATTGCTCGGCGTTCGGCTGGCAAAAGTGTTTGAAGATCGCGACAAGGCAGCCAGTTACGGTCTGCAATTAAAACGACTCTATCCCGGTACGCCGGAATATCAGCAATACCTGTCGGAGCAATGATGAAAGCGGCGCATCCCGAAGTTGTAGCAGCGAATCGCGTAAATCCCGGTGAGACCCTGCGCCAGGCCCGCGAAAGCAATGGCTGGTCGCTGGCCGAAGTGGCCCTCAAGCTCAACCTCACCGTGACATCCCTGAGCAATCTTGAAGCCGGCGCTTTCGACAAGCTGCCGGGGCATACCTTCGCTCGCGGTTACATTCGCGCCTATGCCAAATTGCTCGGCATGGACCAGACCGTTCTGGTTCAGCAGTTCGACCAGTCCACCGGCACCGACTCCCAGGGCAGCAACGTTCACGCCCTCGGTCGTATCGAAGAGCCGGTGCGGGTTTCCCACACAATTTTGCGTATCGTCAGCCTGTTGCTGCTGATCGCGGTCATCGGCGGCGGATTCGTCTGGTGGCAGGATCAGACCTCGCAGCGCACCCGCGATCTGACCAGCCTCGCACCGGAGCACGTCGAAGTCGAAGGCGCTGACGGCACCACGCAGATCCACCCGATCGACGAGCCGGAAGACCAGGCTGTCGCCGAAAATCAGGCAGACAATTCGACATCGCTGGCCTTGCCGCAGTCGGAAACCAGTGCCGAATCGACCGGCGCCGAGTCTGCCGCGCCAGCAGCCGAGCCGGCTGCCCCGGCAGTTGCGCCAAGCGCACCGGCACAGACGCCTGCGCCAGTGGTGGCGGCTCCGGCCACTCCAGCGCCGAATGTCCCAGCGACACCTGCCCCGACCGCGCCGGTCGCCCAAGCGCCAAGCGCTGAAGCAGCTGCTCCGGTTGCCGGCGAAGGCCAGGTGCAATTGCAGTTCACCGGCGATTGCTGGGCACAGGTGACCGATGGCCGTGGCAAAGTGATTTTCAGTGGTCTGAAGCATAAAGGCGACAGCGTGAGCGTTTCCGGCAAACCGCCGCTCAATGTGCGTCTGGGCGTGGCCCGCGCAGCACAGGTCAGCTACAACGGCCAACCGGTCGATATCGCTCCGTTCACCAGTGGCGAGACTGCTCGCCTGAAGTTGGGTCAATAAGTCATGCACGGCGAATCTCCAATCAAACGTCGCGAATCGCGCAAGATCTGGGTCGGCAACGTACCGGTGGGCGGCGACGCGCCGATCGCTGTGCAGAGCATGACCAACAGCGACACCAATGATGTCGCTGCGACGGTGGCGCAGATCAATCGTCTGGAAGCCGCCGGCGTCGACATCGTTCGCGTCTCGGTGCCGGACATGGACGCCGCCGAGGCGTTCGGCAAGATCAAACAACTGGTCAAAGTGCCGTTGGTGGCCGATATCCACTTCGACTACAAAATCGCCTTGCGCGTAGCCGAACTGGGTGTGGACTGCCTGCGCATCAACCCGGGCAACATCGGTCGTGAAGATCGTGTGCGTGCAGTGGTCGATGCGGCCCGTGATCGCGGCATTCCGATCCGCATCGGCGTCAATGCCGGTTCGCTGGAAAAAGACCTGCAAAAGAAATACGGCGAGCCGACCCCGGCGGCGCTGGTCGAATCCGCGCTGCGCCACGTTGAACACCTCGAACGCCTGAATTTCCAGGACTTCAAGGTCAGCGTGAAAGCCTCCGACGTGTTCATGGCCGTCGAAGCCTACCGTTTGCTGGCGAAAGAAATCGTCCAGCCGCTGCACCTCGGCATCACTGAAGCTGGCGGTTTGCGTTCGGGCACGGTGAAATCCGCCGTGGGCCTAGGTATGCTGCTCGCCGAAGGGATTGGCGATACTATCCGCATCTCGCTGGCGGCCGACCCGGTCGAGGAAGTGAAGGTCGGTTACGACATTCTCAAGTCTTTGCATCTGCGTTCCCGTGGCATCAACTTCATCGCCTGCCCGAGCTGCTCGCGGCAGAACTTCGATGTGGTCAAGACCATGAACGAGCTGGAAGGGCGCCTTGAAGACCTGCTGGTGCCGCTGGATGTCGCGGTCATCGGTTGCGTGGTCAACGGCCCCGGCGAAGCCAAGGAAGCCCATATCGGCTTGACCGGCGGCACGCCCAACCTGATTTACATCGACGGCAAGCCGTCGCAGAAGCTGACGAATGACAATCTGGTGGACGAGCTGGAAAAGCTGATCCGCCAGAAAGCGGCCGAAAAGGTCGAAGCTGACGCTGCCGTTATCGCGCGCGGCTGATCGAACGAATTAAGGAAATTTTGTGAGCAAGTCTCTGCAAGCCATTCGTGGCATGAACGACATCCTGCCCGAACAGACCCCGCTGTGGCGTTATTTCGAAGGCACCGTGGCGCGTCTGCTGGATAACTACGGTTACAAGCAGATCCGCATGCCGATCGTCGAGTTCACTGAGCTCTTCAAGCGCTCGATCGGCGAAGTCACCGATATCGTCGAAAAAGAGATGTACACCTTCGAAGACCGCAACGGTGATTCCCTGACCCTGCGTCCGGAAGGCACTGCGGCCTGCGTACGTGCAGTGCTCGAGCACGGCATCACCGGCGGTGGTCAGGTGCAGAAACTCTGGTACATCGGCCCGATGTTCCGCCACGAGCGTCCGCAGAAAGGCCGTTATCGCCAGTTCCACCAGATCGGTCTGGAAGTGTTCAACCTCGACGGTCCGGACATCGACGCCGAGCTGATCATCATGACCTGGCGCCTGTGGGGCGAGCTGGGCATCCGTGATGCGGTCAAGCTCGAACTCAACAGCCTCGGCACCAGCGAATCCCGTGGTCGCTATCGTGAAGCGCTGGTCGAGTACCTCTCGGCGCACCACGACAAGCTCGATGAAGACAGCCAGCGTCGCCTGAAAACCAACCCGCTGCGCGTGCTCGACACGAAAAATGCCGACACCCAGGCCGTGCTGGTCGATGCGCCGAAAATGGCCGACTACCTCGACGACGAGTCCCGCGCTCACTTCGAAGGCCTGAAGGCGCGTCTGGATGCCGTTGGCATTCCTTACGTGCTCAATCCGAAACTGGTGCGTGGCCTCGATTACTACAGCAAAACCGTTTTCGAATGGGTCACCGACAAGCTCGGCGCCCAGGGCACCGTGTGCGCGGGCGGCCGTTACGACGGTCTGGTCGAGCAGATGGGCGGCAAGCCAACCCCGGGCGTCGGTTTCGCCATGGGCATCGAGCGTCTGGTATTGATGCTCGAAACCCTTGAGCAGATCCCGCAGGAAATTTCCCGTCAGGTCGACGTCTACCTCTGCGCCTTCGGTGAAGAGGCCGAGCTGGCCGGTCTGGCCCTGGCCGAACGGGTTCGCGATGAACTTCCAAACCTGCGCCTGCAAGTCAATGCCGGCGCCGGCAGTTTCAAAAGCCAGTTCAAGAAGGCCGACAAGAGCGGTGCGCTGTACGCATTGATCCTCGGTGACGACGAAATGGCCCAGCAAGTGGTAGGTTTCAAACCCCTGCGTGGCCAGGGCGAACAACAAAGCATTGCCTGGGATGCGCTCGCCGCTCACCTGGCCACCTGCGTCGTGCAGGGTTGAAGCTGTCTTAACAGCCGATTTAGCGATTAAGGAGTATTGGGGTGTCGAGTACCGAAGACGAACAGTTGGCGGATTTGAAGGACTGGTGGACACGCAACGGCAAACCTCTGGTCACCGGCGGCCTGTTGGCGCTGGTCATCGTGTTCGGCTGGCAGGCATATCACAAATACCAGAGCAACCAGTCGCAAGGCGCCTCGGTGCTCTATCAGCAATTGCTGGAAACCACGCTGACGCCTGACGGCAAGCCTGATGCCGCCCGCGTTGCGGATCTGGCCGGCAAGCTCAACAGCGAATACGGCGGTTCGGCCTACGCGCAGTACGGCAGCCTGTTCGTCGCCAAAGTAGCGGTCGACAGCGGCAAGCTGGACGACGCGGCAACCGAACTCAAAGCCATCGTCGACAAGCCGGCCAACCCGGCGCTGGGCGAAATCGCCCGTCAGCGTCTGGCGCAGGTGCTGGGCGCGCAGGACAAGGCCGAAGACGCCCTGAAACTGCTCGACGGCGATGCCGACAAAGCGTTCCTGGCCACTCGCGAAGAACTCAAGGGCGACCTGCTGGTGCGCTTGGGCCGTACCGATGACGCGAACAAGGCGTATCAAAAAGCCAAGGCGGCACTGTCGGATGAAGCGGCGGTCGGTGGCCTTCAAATCAAGCTCGACGACCTGGCCAAAGGGGATGCGTGACGTGATCCGTTGGAAGCATGCAGCATTGCTGGCTCTGGCCCTTCTGGCCGCGGGTTGCAGCAGCAACAGCAAGAAAGAATTGCCACCGGCCGAACTGACCGACTTCAAAGAAGAAGTGGTTCTGCAGAAGCAGTGGAGCCGCTCGATCGGTGATGGTCAGGGCGAAACCTACAACATGCTGGTGCCGGCGATCGACGGTGACACCATCTACGCCGCCGATGTGACCGGTGTCGTAATGGCCATGGATCGCAGCAACGGCGACGTGAAGTGGGACCAGGATCTGGAACTGCCTGTCTCCGGCGCCGTCGGCGTGGGTTACGGTCTGGTACTGATCGGTACCCTGCGTGGCGAAGTCGTCGCTCTGGACACCAGCAACGGTGAAGAGAAGTGGCGTGCCCGCGTCAACAGTGAAGTCCTCGCGCCGCCGGCCAACAATGGCGACGTGGTCGTTGTGCAGACCCAGGACGATCGTCTGATCGGTCTGGACGCTGCCACCGGCAACCAGCGCTGGGTGTATGACAGCACCCCGGCGGTCCTGACCCTGCGTGGCACAAGTGCTCCGCTGGTCACCAACCGCCTGGCGGTAGCTGGCCTTTCGACCGGTAAAGTGGTCGCGCTGGACATCTCCAACGGCGTGCCAGTGTGGGAACAACGCATCGCCATTCCACAGGGGCGTTCGGAACTGGAGCGCGTGGTCGACATCGACGGCGGTCTGCTGCTGTCCGGCGGCACGCTGTACGTGGCCAGTTATCAGGGTCGCGTTGCGGCGCTGGATCTGGAAAGCGGTCGTCAACTGTGGCAGCGCGACGCGTCGAGCTACGCCGGTATCGCTCAGGGTTTCGGCAGCGTCTACGTAAGCCTGTCTTCGGGCACCGTTGAAGGCGTCGACGAGCGTTCCACCACCGCACTGTGGAGCAACGACTCGCTGGCTCGCCGTCAACTGTCGGCACCGGAAGTGTTCTCCAGCTACGTAGCTGTGGGTGACCTGGAAGGTTATCTGCATCTGCTGAGTCAGGTCGACGGTCGTTTCGTCGGCCGTGAGCGCATCGACAGCGACGGCCTGCGTGCCCGTCCGCTGGTGGTGGGCGACACGATTTATGTGTATGGCAACAGCGGCAAACTGGAAGCCCTGACCATCAAGTAACAACTATGCTTGGGGTTCATCCCCAAGCGGCCCTGCATCAGCAGGGTTTGCAGCGCCCCCGGGTGTTGCCCCGAGCACCAGCCGCTGCCTCGCAGCGGCTTTTGTATTTTCTGAAATAACGAAGTGGAGAGCCGCATGGTTCCCGTAATCGCCCTGGTGGGCCGACCGAACGTCGGCAAGTCCACCTTGTTCAACCGCCTGACCAGGACTCGTGACGCCATCGTCGGCGACCTGTCCGGTCTGACCCGTGATCGCCAGTACGGTGAGGCCAAGTGGCAAGGGCGTTCCTACATTCTGATCGACACCGGCGGTATCTCCGGTGACGAACATGGTATGGACGAAAAAATGGCCGAGCAGTCGCTGCTGGCCATCGAAGAAGCCGATGTGGTGCTGTTTCTGGTAGATGCCAAGGCCGGTTTTACCGCTGCCGACCAGATGATCGCCGAGCATTTGCGCAAACGTAACAAGCGTTCCCACGTGGTGGCCAACAAGGTCGACAACATCGACCCGGAAATGGCCCGCGCCGAATTCGCTCCGCTGGGCATGGGCCACGCGATCCCTATCGCCGGCGCCCACGGCCGTGGCATCACGCAACTGCTGGAAGCCGCTCTGAGCGAATTCCCGCGCGATGATGACGAGCCGGCTGAAGGCGAAGAGGAAGAAGTCGTTGCCGAAGGCGAGGAAGCCAAGCGCATTCCTGGTCCGAGCGAAAAAGACGGGATCAAGATCGCCATCATCGGTCGTCCGAACGTCGGCAAGTCGACCTTGGTCAACCGCATGCTCGGTGAAGACCGGGTCATCGTGTATGACCAGCCGGGCACCACCCGCGACAGCATCTACATTCCGTTCGAGCGCAATGAAGAGAAGTACACGCTGATCGACACCGCCGGTGTGCGCAAGCGCGGCAAGATCCACGAAGAAGTCGAAAAATTCTCCGTGGTCAAAACCCTGCAGGCGATCAAAGACGCCAACGTGGTGATCTTCGTCATGGACGCCCGCGAGGGTGTGGTCGATCACGACTTGAACCTGCTGGGCTTCGCGATCGAATCCGGTCGTGCGCTGGTCATCGCGATCAACAAGTGGGACGGCATGACGCCGAGCGAGCGCGACTTCGTCAAAGTCGAGCTGCAACGTCGACTGTTCTTCGTCGACTACGCCGACATTCACTTCATCTCGGCCCTGCACGGCACGGGCGTGGGCAACCTCTACGCTTCGGTGCAGAACTCGTTCAAGTCCGCGGTTACCCGCTGGCCGACCAACCGTCTCACCCAGATTCTGGAAGATGCGGTGGGCGAGCACGCGCCACCGATGGTCAACAACCGCCGGATCAAGCTGCGTTACGCTCACTTGGGTGGTGCGAACCCGCCGATCATCGTGATCCACGGTAACCAGATCGAGAAAGTGCCGAAGTCGTATGTGCGCTATCTGGAAAACACTTACCGTCGTGTGCTCAAGCTGGTCGGTACGCCGATCCGCATCGAGTTCAAGGGCGGCGAGAACCCGTACGAAGGCAACAAGAACACGCTGACCGACCGCCAGGTCAACAAGAAGCGTCGCTTGATGTCGCACAACAAGAAAGCCAGCAAGAAGCGCCGCGACAAGAAATAGAAGCAGCTGCGAGTTTCAAGCTGCAAGCTGCAAGTAAAAGCGGTAAAGCAGAGAGGGCTTCGTATGAAGCCCTTTTTTGTGGGCGCGGGTTTTTGCTTGCAGCTTGCAGCTTGACGCTTGAAACTTGCAGCTCACCTGCAAGGGGCCTCCGATGATCACCAGCAAGCTGCCGAATGTCGGCATCACTATTTTCACGCAGATGTCTCAGCTCGCGGCGCAGACCGGCGCGATCAACCTGTCCCAGGGTTTCCCGGATTTCGACGGCCCGCAGTCGTTGCGTGATGCGGTCGGGCGGCATATCGCCAGTGGCCATAACCAGTATTCGCCGATGACCGGTTTGCCGGCATTGCGTCAGCAGATCGCGGCCAAGATCGCCCGCAGCTACGGCGTGACTGTCGATGCCGATCATGAAGTGACGGTAACGCCCGGCGCGACCCAGGCGATCTTCTGCGCGATTCAGGCAGTGATTCACAGCGGCGATGAAGTCATCGTCTTCGATCCATGCTACGACAGTTACGCACCGGCAACGGAGCTGGCGGGTGGTCGTTGCGTGCATGTGCAGCTGAATCCGGTCGATTTCTCCATCGACTTCGACCAGCTCGCTGCGGCCCTGAGCCCGCGCACGAAAATGATCGTCATCAACACCCCGCACAACCCCAGCGGCGCATTGATCAGCCGCGCCGAGCTCGATCAACTGGCGGCGTTGATCCGTGATCGCGACATCTATCTGATCAGCGACGAAGTCTACGAGCACTTGGTTTTCGACGGCATGCCACATGTCAGCGTGCTGGCCCATGAAGAGCTGTATCAGCGCGCGTTCGTGGTCAGCTCGTTCGGCAAGACTTACCACGTCACCGGCTGGAAAACCGGCTACGTCGTCGCACCGCCAGCGCTGACGGCCGAATTGCGCAAGGTGCATCAGTACGTCAGTTTCTGTGGCGTCACGCCGCTGCAATACGCGCTGGCCGATTACATGGCCGAGCACCCGGAGCACGTTGAAGAGCTGCCGGGTTTCTATCAGGCCAAGCGCGATCTGTTCTGCGATCTGCTCGCGCCGTCGCGCTTCAGTTTTACCCGGGTCACCGGCACCTATTTCCAGTTGGTCGATTATTCGCAGATCCGTCCGGATCTGAACGATGTTGAGATGGCCATGTGGATGACTCGCGAGCACGGTGTCGCGAGCATTCCGGTGTCGGTGTTCTACCAGAATCCACCGCAGGGCCAGCGCCTGATACGCCTGTGCTTTGCCAAACGCGAGGAGACGCTGCGTGAAGCGGCGGCGAAACTATGCGTGATCTGAGTGCATTGCCAGACCTGACCCTGGCGCTGATCCAGACCAGCCTGGCCTGGCACGATCGCCAGGCCAATCTCGAGCATTTCGAGCTGCTGCTGGAGCAGGCCCGGGGCGCCGATCTGATCATCCTGCCGGAGATGTTCACCACCGGATTCTCGATGGAATCGGAAACCCTCGCCGAAGCCGAAAACGGCCCGACCAGCAAATGGCTGCGGGCGCAGGCAGCGAAGTTCGATGCGGTCATCACTGGCAGCGTGATCATTCAGGCGGCTGACGGCAGCCATCGCAACCGCTTGCTCTGGGCGCGGCCAGACGGCGAAGTGCTGCATTACGACAAGCGGCACCTGTTCCGCATGGCCGGCGAGCACAACCATTACACGCCCGGCGAGCGGCAGGTGCAGTTCGAGCTCAAGGGTTGGCGGATTCGTCCGCTGATCTGCTACGACCTGCGCTTCCCGGTGTGGAGCAGGGACGCGCAGGACACCGATCTGCTGCTGTACACCGCCAATTGGCCGGGCGCACGGCGTCTGCACTGGAACCGCCTGCTGCCGGCACGAGCGATTGAAAATCTCTGCTACGTGGCAGCGGTAAATCGGGTGGGCAGCGATGGCAAAGGCTTCGCCTATACCGGCGACAGTCAGGTGCTGGATTTCCAGGGCGAGACGTTGCTGGCGGCGGGGGAGGCGGATGGCGTGTTCAAGGTGATTGTGGAAGCGGCGCCGTTGTCGGCGTATCGCGAGCGCTTTCCGGCGAACCTGGATGCCGACACTTTCGAGTTCACCTGAGGCAGCCGATCGTTCCCACGCTCTGCGTGGGAATGCAGCCCGTGACGCTCCGCGTCACTGGACGCGGAGCGTCCCTTGAGGCATTCCCACGCGGAGCATGGGAACGATCGCATCCTTTGATCGACAAAAAAAGGCCCCGGAGCTCACACTCCGGGGCCTTTCGCATTTCAGCAGTCGGATTACGCTGCTTTTGCCTCTGGCTGGCTCAGCGAGCGGTTCAGCGCGCTGAACAATGCCTTGAAGCTGGCGGTGGTGATGTTTTCATCGATACCCACGCCGTGCACCGCACGTTCACCGTTCACCCGCAGTTCGATGTAGGCCGCTGCTTTGGCATTGGTGCCCGCGCCGATTGCGTGTTCGTTGTAGTCCATGATTTCCACCGGAATCGGCAGGCCGGCGACCAGTGCTTCCAGCGCGCCGTTGCCCTTGCCGCGCCAGTGCAGGTTGGTTTCGCCCTGACCTTTGCTGGCTACTTCGACTTCGACGGCGCTGTTGCCGTTCTCTTCCTGCAAACGATGGCTGACCAGTGCGTACGGCGTATTGGCTTGCAGGTATTCACTGATCAACAGCGAGTGAATCTGCTTGGCGGTCATCTCCAGGCCCAGGCGATCGGTCTCACGCTGCACCACCTGGCTGAACTCGATCTGCATGCGGCGTGGCAGGCTGATGCCGTATTCCTGCTCCAGCAAGTAAGCGATGCCGCCCTTGCCCGACTGGCTGTTGACACGGATCACCGCCTCGTAGCTGCGACCGATGTCGGCCGGGTCGATCGGCAGGTACGGCACTTCCCACAGGGTGTCCGGTTTCTGCTGGGCGAAGCCCTTGCGGATCGCATCCTGGTGCGAGCCGGAGAACGCGGTGTGGACCAGGTCGCCAACGTACGGATGACGCGGGTGCACCTGGATCTGGTTGCACTCTTCGACGACCTTGCGCACGCCGTCGATATCGGAGAAGTCCAGCTCAGGGTCGACGCCCTGGGTGTACATGTTCAGCGCGACGGTGACGAGGTCGACGTTACCGGTGCGTTCGCCGTTGCCGAACAGGCAGCCTTCGACGCGATCGGCGCCGGCCATCAGGCCCAGCTCGGTGGCCGCAACGCCGGTGCCACGGTCGTTGTGGGTGTGCAGGCTGATGATCACGCTGTCACGACGGTTGATGTTGCGGCCGAACCACTCGATCTGGTCGGCGTAAACGTTCGGCGTTGCGCATTCAACGGTGGCCGGCAGGTTGAGGATCATTTTGTGCTCAGGCGTCGGGTTCCACACCTCGATCACGGCGTCACAGACTTCCTTGGCGAATTCCAGCTCGGTAGCGCTGAAGGTTTCCGGCGAGTATTCGAAGGTCCACTCGGTTTCCGGCTGCATGGCTGCGTATTTGACGAACAGCTTGGCAGCGTTGACCGCGATGGCTTTGATGCCGTCCTTGTCCTGGTTGAAGACGATGCGACGGAAAGAAGGCGAGGTGGCGTTGTACAGGTGAACGATGGCTTTCTTCGCCCCGCGCAGGGATTCGAAGGTGCGCTCGATCAGGTCTTCACGGCCCTGGGTCAGTACCTGAATGGTGGTGTCGTCCGGGATGTGGCCTTCTTCGATCAGGGTACGCACGAAGTCGAAGTCGGTTTGCGACGCGGCGGGGAACGACGCTTCGATCTCCTTCACGCCGACCTGCACCAGGGTTTTCCAGAAGCGCAGCTTCTTCGCCGCGTCCATTGGCTCGATCAGCGACTGGTTGCCGTCACGCAGGTCGGAGCTGCACCAGATCGGCGCGGCGTCGATGGTCTTCGACGGCCAGGTGCGATCAGGCAGGTTGATGACGGGAAACGCGCGGTATTTCGAAGACGGGTCTTTGAGCATGCTCATCGGGAAATTCCTTGTTGTCTGGGCCGAAAAGAGGCGGCCTGCCGGTTGAACGAATGTTCTTGGAAAAGCGTGGGACGAGGCGCAGCGATTCAGCTTGGCAGTCGTGCGCTGACGAGGCACAGGCTGCGGTGCTGGCGAAGCTGAATGAGGGTGTGAGAGGTTTTCATGACTTCAACCCTAACCGCGAGGGGAAAGGATGGCAAGCAGTCGGAAAAAATTGAGAGGAATACCCGGAAAGCGGGATTTTGCAGGAATTTATTGCGCTTAAGGCGGTGGAAGTTGTTGATGTTTGCGTGGGGCTAGATTGGGGCGCAATTAAGTTTTTGGAGATTCATTGAGTATTGCGGTGTTTTATAGGCCGCCTTCGCGAGCAGGCCGGTCGCCTCAACACATACTCAAGGTTGGAAGGCACCAATGAAAATCGCCGGATCCACCCGCGCGTCATTCAGGCTGACGTTCCAGTGCATATGCGGCCCGGTTGCCCGGCCGGTCGCGCCGACTTTGCCGACCACCGCGCCGCGCGCCAGTTGCTGGCCGTTCTTCACGTCGATCTTCGACATATGGCAGAACATGCTGATAAAGCCTTGGCCGTGGTCAACAAAAACCGTGTTGCCGTTGAAGAAGTAATTGCCGATCAGAATCACCTTGCCCGCCGCCGGAGTCTTGATCGGCGTGCCCGCGGGCACTGCGAAATCGAGACCGGCATGAGGATTACGTTCTTCGCCATTGAAGAAACGACGCACGCCAAACTTGCTCGACAGCGGCCCGTTGACCGGTTTGTCCAGCAGCAGATTGCTCGGCGTGTTCGGGCTGAAACTGCGGTAAGCCGCGATCTGTTCCGCCAGTTCACCCTCAATGCGCTTGAGGTTGTCGGCGTTCGGATTGACCTGCTGTTTGTTCTTCAGGGTGATGTGCTGTTCCGGGTATTTCTTGCTGCCCACGGTGAATGGCAGATTGCGCCCGCCACTGCTGATCTGCTGCGCGCCAGGCTTGACCGTCAGCGGCACGCCAACGATTGCCAACCAGTTGTTCTGCTCTTTGACCACCAGCACCGGTTTGCCCTGATAAGAAGCTTTCGGCGCCTGCGCGGCAGTGCCCAGATCCACCACGGCGACGCCGCCCGGCACCGGTTTGTTCAGCAGCCGGGTGATGTAACTGTCGGCGTGGGCGTTGAAGGTCAGGCAGAGCAACAGCAGCGGAGCAAGAAAACGCGGCATGGATCAGTCCAGTAAAGAGAGGGTGACGGGCGTCAGGTGATTGTCCTCGACGCGCACTTGCAGTTCGCCTTCGCCGAGCTTGGCTTTCAGGCGCTGGCCGGTGTGGGTCTGCGCAGCATTGCGGATCGCGTGGCCACGCTCGTCGAGCAGGATGCTGTAACCGCGACCGAGAGTCGCCAGCGGGCTGACCACGTGCAGGGTCTGCATCTGACTGAGCAATTGCTGCCGACGCTGTTTCAGAGCATCGCGCATGGCCCGGGGCAGACGCTCGGCGAGGCTGTCGAGGCGCTGGCGAAGCATGGCCAGTTGGCGCCCCGGATGTTGCCCGGCGAGACGGGTTTCCAGACGGATCAGGCGTTCGCGGCGGGTATTGAGGCTGCGTTCGAATGCGCGGCGCATGCGCATGTCCAGATCGTCCAGACGTTGCGCCTGCTGGCGCAGACGTTCGCCGGGATGGCGCAACCGTCGCGCCATGCCTTCCAGGCGCAGGCGATCACGCATCAAGCGGTCACGCATGCGCATCACCAGACGCCGGTGCAGGCTCTCGACCTGACGGATCAGATGGCTGGAATCCGGGGCGAGCAGTTCGGCGGCGGCCGAGGGCGTGGGGGCGCGGACGTCGGCGACAAAATCGCTGATCGAAACATCGGTTTCATGGCCGACGGCGCTGACGATCGGCGTGACACAGGCATCGACCGCGCGCGCCACCGCTTCCTCGTTGAAGCACCAGAGGTCTTCCAGCGAGCCGCCGCCACGGGCGAGGATCAGCGCGTCGAAGCCGCGGGCATCGGCCATTTTCAGCGCGCGGACGATTTGCGCAGTGGCTTCGCGGCCTTGTACGGCAGTCGGTATCAGGGTCAGTTGCACCTGCGGCGCACGGCGGCGGAACACGCTGATGATGTCGCGAATCACCGCGCCGGTTGGCGAACTGATGATGCCGATGCGCTGCGGATGCGCGGGCAGCGGCACTTTGCGTTCGGCACTGAACAGGCCTTCGGCGCTGAGCTTTTCCTTCAGCGCATCGAAGGCCAGACGCAGCGCGCCGTCACCGGCCGGCTCCACGGTGTCGAGGATCAGCTGATAGTCGCCACGGCCTTCGAACAGCGAAACCTTGCCGCGCACCTTGACCGCCAGACCGTCCTTCAACGCTTGGCGCACGCGCGCGGCGTTCTGCCGGAACAACGCGCAACGCACTTGGGCGCCGCTGTCCTTGAGGGTGAAGTAGACGTGGCCGGACGCCGGACGTGCGAGGTTGGAAATTTCGCCTTCGACCCAGATGTTGCTGAACACGTCTTCAAGCAACACCCGCGCGCGGCCGTTGAGCTGGCTGACGGTCAGGACTTCACGGTCCAGGCCAAGTCTTGCAAAGGGATCTTTAATCATGGGGCGCAGTTTAAAGGCATTCTTCTGCTCATTGCACGAACCCTGTAGGAGCTGTCGAGTGCAACGAGGCTGCGATCTTTTGATCTTGCTTTTTCAACATCAAGATCAAAAGATCGCAGCCTTCGGCAGCTCCTACAGGGCGAGTGTCAGTCGTAACCGTCGGCGGACTTATTAAAGGAAACGCGTTGATGAGCGTGATGGAGCTGTTGGGGGCGTGGTCGTGGGGGGCTGGCGGTTGGGCGGCCATCGGGGTGGCCATCGCCTTGGCCTACATCGTATTCGGCATCGCCGGTTTCGGCACGGCGCTGGTCGCGGGGCCGATGCTGATCCTGTTCATGCCACTGTCGAAAATCGTGCCGCTGCTGGTGCTGCTCGATTTCGTCGCCGCATTCGGCAATCTGCTGCCCTCGCGGCGCGACGTCGCCAAGCCGGAATTGCTCAGGCTGCTGCCGTGCATGGCGATCGGCTGCACGTTGGGGGTGATCTTCCTGCTGAATCTGAAATCCGATCTGTTACTGCTTTTGATGGGGCTGTTTATCAGCGCCTATGCGGTTTACAGCCTGTGGGTGAAAGCGCGGCCGGCACAGTTGTCGGCAGCGTGGGCGGTGCCGATGGGCACAGTGGGCGGGTTGTTTGGCGCTTTGTTTGGCAGTGGCGGCTTTCTTTACGCGATCTATCTGAACAGCCGCCTGCCCAAGGACGCGGCGCGGGCCACGCAAAGTGCGTTGATCAGTTGCAGCACCGTGGTGCGCTTGAGTCTGTTTGTCATCGCCGGTGTGTATGCCGAGCTACCCTTGTTGATGCTGGCGCTGTGTCTGTTGCCGGCGATGGCGCTGGGCTTGTGGATCGGCCGGCGGCTGACCATGAGGTTGTCGCGCGAGGCGTTTGTGCGGCTGGTGACTTGGCTGGTACTGGCCAGCGGCATCGCGTTGATCGTGCGCTATTTCAGCACTTGACCGGATTTCTTCAGGGATTAAGCTGCCGGCCTTCAGGGCCTCTTCGCGAGCAAGCTCGCTCCCACATTGGCATGCAATCTCTGTGGGAGCGAGCTTGCTCGCGAAGTCGTTAGAAGTCACACCGCAGGATTTCCCATGAACTCGCAAAGCATCATCGTCCCGAAAATCTCCACCCTGCCGGTGCACGAGCCCCGGGCGCGGGCGATCGTGCGCTGGCTGGTGCGCAAGAACATCATCGAAGAACAGCTGACCACCTGCGGCCGCACCGGCAACCGCATGGCCCACGCCATCGCTGATGGTGCTCGCGCCGTGGTGCTGTACCCCGAAGCGCTGCCGTTCGGCGAGCCGATCAATGGCCTGGAGATCGTCACCAAACGCTGCATCTACACACCGGCCAAGGGCTTTCTCGAGGAGGCTGGTTGCGCCGAGTGCCGCCGCGAAGTGGGCGAGGCACTGTTCGAAAGTCTTGAAGACTGGTTTCCAGGGCGCACCGACAATTTCACCTGCCCGGAATGCGGGCACGAGGACGACATCAACGGCTTCCTGTTTTTGCAGGAATGCGCGTTTTCCAACCTCGGCTTCATTTTCAACAATTGGCTGGAGGCCGGGTTCAAGCAGAGCTTTATCGACGAGTTCGCCGATTGGCTCGATCAACCTGTCTCTTGGGTCAAGGTGGAGCTGTAGGGCCGGGCTTTTCCATCTATCAATTAGGCTGAGTTTTACATTGAACAGCAGGGGGTGTCTGACTATAATGGCGCGCTTCCATTTTCCCGCTCGGGAGCCCCCGCGATGCTGCGTATCAGCCAAGAAGCTCTGACATTCGACGACATTCTCCTAGTGCCCGGTTATTCCGAGGTACTTCCCAACGAAGTCAGTCTCAAGACCCGTCTTACCCGTGGCATCGAACTGAATATTCCTCTGGTTTCTGCCGCCATGGACACCGTTACTGAAGCCCGTCTGGCAATCGCCATGGCTCAGGAAGGTGGCATCGGCATTATCCACAAGAACATGACCATCGAGCAGCAAGCTGCCGAAGTGCGCAAGGTCAAGAAGTTCGAAGCCGGTGTGGTCAAGGATCCCATCACCATCGAGGCCGATGCCACGGTGCGTGATCTGTTCGAACTGACCCGTCTGCACAACATTTCCGGCGTTCCGGTCCTGCACGATGGCGACCTGGTCGGCATCGTCACCTCCCGCGACGTACGTTTCGAAAACCGTCTGGAAGCCACTGTCCGCGAAGTGATGACGCCTAAAGAGCGTCTGGTCACGGTCAAGGAAGGCGCCGACAAGAACGACGTGCGTGAACTGCTGCACAAGCACCGCATCGAGCGCGTGCTGATCGTCGACGACAAATTCGCCCTCAAAGGCATGATGACCGTCAACGACATCGAAAAAGCCAAAGCCTACCCGCTGGCCAGCAAGGACGACCAAGGTCGTCTGCGCGTTGGCGCTGCGGTCGGCACCGGTAAAGACACCGGTGATCGCGTGACAGCACTGGTCAACGCCGGCGTGGACGTGGTGGTGGTCGACACCGCACACGGTCACTCCAAAGGCGTGATCGACCGCGTACGCTGGGTCAAAGAGAACTTCCCTGAAGTGCAGGTGATCGGCGGCAACATCGCCACCGGCGCTGCCGCCAAGGCCCTGGCCGAAGCGGGCGCCGACGCAGTCAAGGTCGGTATCGGCCCTGGCTCGATCTGCACCACCCGTATCGTCGCCGGTGTCGGCGTGCCGCAAATCAGCGCCATCGCCAACGTCGCCGCCGCCCTTGAAGGCACTGGCGTGCCGTTGATCGCCGACGGTGGTATCCGTTTCTCCGGTGACCTGTCCAAGGCCATCGTGGCCGGTGCGTCCTGCGTGATGATGGGCTCGATGTTCGCCGGTACCGAAGAGGCCCCGGGCGAGATCGAACTGTTCCAGGGTCGTTCGTACAAGGCTTATCGCGGCATGGGTTCGCTGGGCGCCATGTCCCAGGCTCAAGGCTCGTCCGACCGTTACTTCCAGGACTCCTCGGCAGGCGCCGAGAAACTGGTCCCGGAAGGCATCGAAGGCCGTGTGCCGTACAAAGGCACCCTGAGCGCGATCATTCACCAGTTGATGGGCGGCCTGCGTTCCTCGATGGGTTACACCGGCAGCGCCAACATCGAAGAAATGCGTACCAAGCCCGAGTTCGTGCGGATCACCGGTGCCGGCATGGCCGAGTCCCACGTTCACGACGTGCAGATCACCAAGGAAGCGCCGAACTACCGGGTCGGCTGACGCCGACAGCTCTAAGCCACAAGTTACAAGCTGCAAGCGGTGCTGCGTCAGAGCAGTGCCGCTCGGCTTCCGATTACTTGCAGCTTGCAGCTTGAAGCTTGCAACTGCTTTTCAGAGTTTCTTTCATGGCCCTCGACATTCACGCTCACCGCATCCTGATCCTCGACTTCGGTTCGCAATACACCCAGCTGATTGCCCGCCGCGTGCGCGAGATCGGCGTGTACTGCGAACTGCACCCGTTCGACATGGACGAAGATGCGATCCGCGAATTCGCCCCTAAAGGCGTCATCCTCGCCGGCGGCCCCGAGTCCGTGCACGAAGCCAACAGCCCGCGCTGCCCGCAGGCAGTGTTCGACCTGGGCGTTCCGGTATTCGGCATCTGCTACGGCATGCAGACCATGGCCGAGCAACTGGGCGGCAAGGTGGAAGGTTCCGAACTGCGTGAGTTCGGTTACGCCCGCGTTGACGTGGTCGGCAAGAGCCGCCTGCTCGACGGCATCGAAGACCACATCGACGCCGACGGCCTTTTCGGCCTCGACGTTTGGATGAGCCACGGTGACAAAGTCACGAAGATGCCGGAAGACTTCCACATCCTCGCCAGCACCCCAAGCTGCCCGATCGCCGGTATGTTCAACGACGACCGCGCTTACTACGGCGTGCAGTTCCACCCGGAAGTGACCCACACCAAACAGGGCGGTCGCATCCTGTCGCGCTTCGTGCTCGACATCTGCGGCTGTGAAGCCCTGTGGACGCCGTCGAAGATCGCTGAAGACGCCATCGCCAACATCCGCGCCCAGGTCGGCACCGACAACGTGCTGCTGGGTCTGTCCGGCGGCGTTGACTCCTCGGTGGTTGCCGCACTGCTGCACAAGGCCATCGGCGATCAGCTGACCTGCGTCTTCGTCGACAACGGCCTGCTGCGTCTGCACGAAGGCGAGCAAGTGATGGCCATGTTCGCCGAGAACATGGGCGTCAAGGTAATCCGCGCCAACGCTGAGGAGCAGTTCCTCAACAACCTGGCCGGCGAAGCCGACCCGGAGAAGAAGCGCAAGATCATCGGCCGCACCTTCATCGACGTGTTCGATGCCGAGTCCTGCAAGCTGGACAACATCAAGTACCTCGCTCAGGGCACCATCTACCCGGACGTGATCGAGTCGGCTGGCGCGAAAAGCGGCAAGGCCCACGTGATCAAGTCGCACCACAACGTGGGCGGCCTGCCGGAAGAAATGAACCTGAAACTGGTCGAGCCCCTGCGCGAACTGTTCAAGGACGAAGTCCGTCGTCTCGGCCTGGAACTCGGCCTGCCGTACGACATGGTCTACCGTCACCCGTTCCCGGGCCCGGGCCTGGGCGTGCGCATCCTCGGTGAAGTGAAAAAGGAATACGCCGACCTGCTGCGTCGCGCCGACCACATCTTCATCGAAGAACTGCGCAAGGCCGACTGGTACCACAAGGTCAGCCAGGCGTTCGTAGTATTCCAGCCAGTGAAATCGGTCGGCGTGGTCGGCGATGGCCGTCGTTACGCCTGGGTCGTGGCCCTGCGTGCCGTGGAAACCATCGACTTCATGACCGCACGTTGGGCGCACCTGCCTTACGAACTGCTGGAAACCGTTTCCGGCCGCATCATCAACGAAATCGAAGGCATCTCGCGCGTTACTTACGACGTGTCGAGCAAGCCGCCGGCGACGATTGAGTGGGAATGATCCCGCTGCGGTTCGAATAACGAAAAACCCTTGGTGTGAAGCCAAGGGTTTTTTCGTTTCAGAGCCCTGAAAACAGATCAGCGGGGTAAACGACTTTGCAGGGTCATGCCGAGCTCGATCAGGCGCTCGGCTACTGCGGCGATGTCGCGGAATATCATGCCGGTGATGCGGCGCATCGACTGGTCCCAGATATAAAACCGGCCATCTGCGGTGCAATGCACCCTTGTTTGCACGATGTTACTGGCGCTGTTGCGCCGCACGAGTGTGTATGTGCTGGGTTCTGTTTTTCGTATCACGAACATGCCATTGCGATGCAGAAGCTTTTCCAGCGTAGCGTCATTCCATGGCGGCACGGGGGCCTCGACCTGCAATCGCAGGTCAGCGAACAGAGGGTCGAAGGCGTTGCTTGTCGTCGTCCCGTTGTGAAACGGACCGCGAGCGACTTCCACTCCCGGGTCAATCCTGACGTCGGCTGCCTCGTCGGGCCAGACTTCTTCGATGCGCAAACCGATACCGCCCCTGAGTTCGCTTATGCCTGGCAGGTCCCTGAAGGTATTGGTGTTCGTGGCATCGACCAGAGCCACCCACTTGCCGGGTCTGTTGAGGAGCTTGTCACGCTCCATGATCTGCGTTGCCAGGCGGGTCTTGATCATCTGCTCTTCGATCGAAGTGAGTGGGACTTTCAGCGTGCAGGTTTGTGCTGCGTCCAGTCCATGGACGCGGACGCCATTGGCTTGGGCAGACGTGATCAATTCGAGCATGTTGAACCGGTTCTCAGGGTCGGTACCCAGGCTGGACAAATAGGTAGTGAGGTCCTCTGACATGTCTCCAGAGAGGTAGAAATGGTTGAGGTCATCCTGGGCGAAATCACTCAGTAGTCCACGCACGTAGAGCGTTCTGATATGCCGCGCGAACGTTGGCATGTTCTCGATCATGAAGCGCATGCTGGCGATGCGATCGAGGGTTTCTCCGACCGCCAGTCCATCGGTATTGGCAAACATCAGATCTATCAGCTCTTCGGTTTGCATCAAGGGATCGATTTGCGGAATGAGCGGCCGTCCCGGCAGATTTGTCCATTTCAGCTCTCGAAAGAATTCTCCGGCGTTGTTCAGCAGTGCTGTTCGTTGTTCGCTGAAATGCGCCTGGTAACGGTCGGTAGCCAGTAAATAACGGCGTCCAGCGCTTGTTGACTCGGCAGAAGCGTTGGGCAAGTTCATTGCCCATCTCCTCATTCCGGGTTTTTCCGTCTCTGAAATATCTTTGAGCGCCGTAACCAGGCGCAGCGGGCACGGAACGCCTGGAAGCGGTTCGACGCGTGGCAGATCCACCGATGGTGTTGCCTCAGAAGGGCTCAAATCTGTCTCCGGCGCACACGCCTTGCCCACGCATTGGCCGCCTCCGCGCAGCCGCAGCGCAGGCATGCGCTCCCACTTGCCAGCGCTTCCCAGGCGGACCGGCAACGAATAAGCGAACTGGTTGGGGCGCTCGGGATCGATGATTGCCCAGTTGCCGCTGTCCTGCGAGTCGGCGAAGTAGCGCACGTAATAGGCATCGCCATCCATTTCGATGGCATGACCGGGCTCGTTGTCGAGGCGGTAAATGCCTTCGTATTTCCCCGGCGTCGCCTCTACGGAATGTTGCGCAAGTAACTCGTTGCATCGATAGCTGGCAGGTACTTGTGGAAATGTCGAACCTTGCCGTGTAGCAGGCGTATTCAAGGGCTCAGTGACGTCGACGAATGTCGCCCCGCTGGGTATCTCGTTTGCCAACTCGCTGCTCGCTTCTTCAGCCGCTGTGACAGGTGGCGGATCCACAGGTGGCAATAATCGCGTGTCAGCCGAGGCAAGCTCGACCAGACCACGCATCTCTTCAGCCTCGGCATACTCGACCTGTGGCCCGACTTCCAGTTGCGCGCCGGTGCCGATCAGGAACGGCACATTGAATACGGTTTCGATAGCGCTGAGCACCGCACCGATCACCCCGGCTCTACGTTCGGTCGCCGTAATGCCGTTGATCGCCTGATCGATGTTCAGCCCCATGTTCGCGACGCCGGCGCCGATCAAGGGCAAAGCCACCGGCCAGCCCACGGCCGCCATCGGGCCGAACACTTTCAGCCCGGCGCTCAGATACCCGGTCCAGAGTTTCCTGCGTAGCTCACTGTTGGACGTGAGCACCAGATGCGCCTCGGCAATCATGCCCGCGCGAGTCGACTCGCGTAACCACGTGAAGGCGTCACCGCTGATCGCAACGTTGCTGCGGTTGATCATCCGGTGATCGCTGTGGCCCCAGGTGCTCACCAAACGGTTCATCAGATCAGTGAGGTTCTCAGTGATGTGATTGCTGTCAGCCAACGAGAAGTGCTTGAGAAACAAAGGGCGTTTCTGCTCTGAATTCATCTGTTCGAGCAACCACCAGTGCAGATCCGCCGCAGTGTCCATCAGCCGAAAGGCCTGGGCTTGTCCCGGCAGGTAAAGGGTCTGCCGGCCACTGTCTTCGACCAGACGCAGCACGTTGGTGGCGACGTGACCGTCCAGATCCAGCGTGCGCACCTGCGCGCCGACCGGGTACGTCGATCGGAGCATTTGCAGGGTTACCGGCCAGGTAACGGGGCCGATCAGCGAGGTGACGATGCGTTGAAAATCATTGCCGTCAACGTCCCCCTGTTGCAGCGCCTGCACCGCCTGACCGAGGAAGTTGCACTTGGCCAGGGCGCGGAAGTCTTCCGACGAGGTTTGCCAGAATTTGGCCAATTGATCGCTGTAACGCGTGCTGAAATCAACGGCCCAGAATGCCTTCAGCACATCGCTGCCAAGCAGTCGCACTTCGTTGCTCTGATTGAAATTCTCCGCGTTCGGGCCATCCGAGTAGAAGCCACAGTAAAGGCCCAGCAAATCTGCGTTGTCTTGATCGGTCGCACGAAATCGATGGATCACCAACTGCGTGAGGGTGAGCGTTTCATAAGGCTTTTCCAGCAAGTGTTCCCAACCGGTAAAGGTCAGCGCGCTGCTTTGCGCCGTTTTGAATCGATGGAAATAAACCTGGTCGGGATCGAAGCCGGATAGCCCTTTGTCGGTCAGCAGTTCGATCGCAACTTGCCGGGCCGCATCGAGCAGGCTCGGGCAGTTCTGCACAATGGTCGTGGCGATGGCTTTGAGGGCGGTTTTGTCCGCTGCGTTTGGCAGCAGACGACGTTCGGGAGCGGTCATGCGGGTGTTCATCCTTGAGACACAAAGGCGGAAGATGACCGATGTGCTCAAGGGGAGGGTGTTACTCGGCTATTGCGTGATGTCCTTTTGAAAGTGAGCCAATGCTTTCGCAGATATCAAAGATATTCAGACCGAATCAGATCAGTATCGAACGGAGTCAGACCTTGTTCAGGTGCGAACACCCTCTGCGCCTGCTCTGCAGAGGCCACTCGTTCGCCTCGTGCCCGCACATGTAAATCGAAAAGCGTGTGCAGATCCGGCCTTGGTGTATGCACCAGGGCGCGCAGCATCAACGAAACTCCGCTGAGGTTGTTGTCGACGTTGTTCCAGCGGGGCGATGAAGTCAGCCCCAGATCGGCCCAGATCATGCGTCGCTCCTCCAGGTCCATCACGAATGGCAGGCAGATACTCGTGTCGGAGGCGATATCGATGCGGTCGACTACGGTGCGCGGCTCGAACACTTCGCCAGATGCCGTGTCGGCGCGGGCCATCCAGCCTGCGAAGCATTCCGGAAGATCACAATATGGCTGCCAGGTAAACGAATTGAGGGACGTGACGACGTAGCGGACGCCCTTTTTGACGAGAACATCAAGGTCGAGGTCGATGAATTCGGAGGCGCCGTTGGGCGCGTCGACGATGTCGCCGCTGTGGTAACCGCCATAACCTTTGAGGTTGTAATAGGCGATCGCTTCCTTGAAGACGAAGTCGGTGTCGAAGAAGGCGGCGGACAAGTCGATGTCCGTGCGGTCACGACCATTCTTCCACCACAGGAACAGGCGAATGAATCGCGTGTCCGGCATTGGCAACCGACTGCCGCGTACCAGTGTTCGCAGCGACTTCGCTGCGGCGCGCTGTGCCAGTGGCACCCGGTATTCGCGCAACGCCGGATCGATGAAACAACGCCCAAGTGGTGGCAGCAACGTGAAACGCGCGATCAGGGCGTTCTCGCAAATCTGTGCGGCACGTGCCAATACCTGCGGTGCGATCGACTCTCGACGATCAGCAGTGCCGAAGACTTTCGCCAGTGCTCCTTTAGGTGTGAACGCCCGCAAGGGCAGGGGGCGCGGGGCATTTACCTGGGCCAGCAATTGCAGCAGCACAGGTGAGGACACTTGCGCCGCGACAGCCGCAAAGGCGTCGAGCACCGCGTCCGGTTCTGTGGCACGCCGTAACATCACGTCCAGACGGCGCGCGAATTCTCCGGGACGATCCTGCAGCACTGGCGTAAGCGCGGCGATCTGGCGTTGGGCAAGCATGGTTTCCACCCGCGACCCGAACGATGCCGGCGGATCATTGCGTCGCGCTGCGGTGATGGCCGCAAATGCTCGCGGATACTTCTCAGCGTAATCGCCTGGATGCAGGACTTCGGCCAGGCGTTTCCAGCGTTCGGCCTGGCGCATCACATCTTCCGTAGCGTTGGGCGTGCGGTCGAGCAGGCGCAACAGCTTGCGCCGCATCGAACGTTTCAGTTTGCGAAAGCGCGTCTGCGCTGTCGCCAGCGACACGTCTCCACCATGCAGTGCGATCGCCACGCGCAGCACGTCCGTTGCCGTTTCGACATTTTGCTCAAGGAATTCCTCGACCCGGGCATCGTCACCGATATGCAGGATCAGCGCGCCGCCGACCAGCGCGCGAATCTCGCGGAACGGGATGGTATCGGGCAGCAGACGGAACACGTCGTTTCTGTAAGTTCGGATAAACCAAGTGACATCCGCGGCTTCCTCTTCGGACAGCGAGGTGCGCGATGAGACCAGCGGCTCCAGCAATGCCTCGAACTCGCTGACACTTCCCGGTTCGATAACCCAATGGATGAAGTTGCCTTCAAGCATGGCTGGCCGAACCTGTTCGCTGGGTGGCAGGCGCCGAAGTGTGTGGTAGTGAATGACGGCGTTGAGATACAACTCCGCCTCTGTCGCTTCGAGGACCTGATGGGGGAAGTCAGGATAAAACGGTCGGTGATGTACATGAGCACCGCTGCGACGCCGCAGGACTCGAATGACTTCACGCAGCCAATTCTTGAGTTCGACCGCAGAGAGCATGCCGATTCGCTCGATAAGCGGTTCAGAGAGTACATATCGAAACGCCGCGACTTCTTTGACCGCTGATGCGACCTGCGCGCGTGTGGCTCCGCCAGAGCCGGCAGGGACGTGAAGTTTTGTACGGCGCCGCAGGAACAGCTCCTGATTCATCATGATTTCTTCCTTGGTCGCCGTTTCCAGTGAGCTGAAGCTCACCTGTGCAATCGATACGAAAACGCCTGCAATAAGCAGGCGCGGTGTGGAGAGCGGAACCCCTAGTTCATGGAGGATAGAAGGAAGGTGTTCCATAGCCACGGCGGCATACTACCGGAGGTCATCGCGGCTTGTCAGCGAATCACATATTTTGCAATGGGCTCGCCTGTTGGCGAACGTCAGCGCCGCGCCACATCCGAAAAATAGAACTTGTCCAGCGTATGCCGCGATTCGGTGTATTCGAACTGGCGGCCGTCCTGCAGGAAGGTCTGGTTGCTGACCACGATGACATGGCTCTGGCCGTCGAGGTCCAGGTGTTGTTGGTCGTCCTTGCTGCACGGCACGGCTTCGATGGTGCGCTGGGCGTAGGCGATCTGCAGTTGCAGGGTCTGTTCGATGTGGGCGTAGATCGAATGTTCGGCGATGTCTGCTGACAGGTCGGGGATCACGTCGCTGACGAAGTGGTTGATGTCGAGGATGACGCGTTTGCCGTCGATGCGCCGTACCCGCTTGATCCGGGTGATCGGGCTGCCGGGTTCGGCATTGATGTGTTCGAGCAGCGCACCTACCAGCGGCACCTGACACATCTCGACCACTTCGGTGCTGACGTCGTTGCCCAGTCGCGGGTGGGTCTCCTGAAAACTGACGATGCCGCCGAGCTGGAATTCGATCGGGTTGGTCGACAGCACGAACGCGCCTTTGCCGTGAATCTTCTGAGCGAAACCGCGCTCCTGCAACTGGTCGATGGCCTTGCGCACCGTGCCACGGCTGGCCTGATAGGTGTCCATCAGTTCGGTTTCGGAAGGCAGCCGGGCGCCGCGCTCCAGGCGCTGGGTGGTGATACTGGCAAGCAAATCGCTGTAGATCTGGTTGTACTTGCTCATGGCTGGACTCTGTGCCGACGGTGCTCAAAACCCCGAACCTTAAGGGCAGGGTAGGGGTTTGTCCATGCGGACGAAGGAAAACATCTTAGGTCAGAGTAGGAAGAATCCGCGTTTTTCTGACGTTCATCCACGGATGCAAACTCGTACAGACGAGTTGTTGCATTAACTCGTACAGACGAGTATTTTTCGTTTCGGCGTGCTGCCAATAACAACAATCCACGACGGAAGAACAAGCATGAGCCATGACTATCCGAACATCGCCAAGGAGCTGCTGGAAAGCCTCGGTGGCCGTGACAACATCGAGCAGGCGGCGCATTGCGTCACGCGTTTGCGCCTGGCGCTGAAGAACCCCGCGCTGGTGAATGTGGCCGCGCTCAATGGCGTCGATCTGGTCAAGGGTTCGTTCTTCACCGGCGGGTTGTATCAAGTGGTCATCGGCCCGGGTGATGTTGAAAAGGTTTATGCCGAACTGCGCCAGCAGACTGGCCTTGCGGCATCGACCATCGCCGACGTTAAACAGAAAAGCGCCGAGAAGATCAACGCCATGCAGCGGCTGGTGCGGGTGTTTTCCGATGTGTTCATGCCGATCCTGCCGGCGCTGATCATTGCCGGCCTGTTGATGGGCATCAACAACCTGCTCGGCGCCAAGGGCATGTTCATCGAGGGCCAGACCCTGCTCGATGCCTATCCCAACCTCGACGGGTTGTGGAGCCTGATCAATCTGATGGCCAACACCTCATTCGTGTTCCTTCCGGCGCTGGTGGGCTGGTCGGCGGCCAAGCGTTTCGGCGGCAGCGAAATCCTCGGCATCGTCCTCGGTCTGATGCTGGTGCACCCGGACCTGCTCAACGCCTGGAATTACGGCAAGGCCGTTGCCGGGCTGGACGGGCAGCAACTGCCGTACTTCGACATCCTCGGCCTGTTCCAGGTGGAAAAAGTCGGATACCAAGGGCAGATCCTGCCGATCCTGCTGGCGGCGTACGTAATGAGCGTGATCGAAAAATGGCTGCGCGCACGCGTGCCCAACGCGGTGCAGTTGCTGGTGGTGCCGATCACCACCATCGTTGTCACAGGCGTGCTGGCGTTGGCGATCATCGGCCCGGTGACCCGGCATATCGGCATCTACATCACCGAAGGGCTAGTGATGCTGTTCGATCTGGCGCCGTTGGTGGGCGGTCTGATTTTCGGCCTGTTGTATGCACCCTTGGTGATCACCGGCATGCACCACATGTTCCTCGCCGTGGATCTGCAACTGATCTCCAGCCAGGGCGGCACCTTCATCTGGCCGATGATTGTCATGTCCAATCTGGCGCAGGGCAGTGCGGCATTGGCGGTGTTCTGGATGACGCGCAATGCGCGGGACAAGAGCATGGCCTCGACCTCGGCGATTTCTGCGTATTTCGGCATCACCGAGCCGGCGATGTTCGGCGTCAACCTGCGCTACAAGTTTCCGTTCTACGCCGCGCTGGCCGGTTCGGCGCTGGGTTGCATGTTCCTCTCACTGAACAAGATCCAGGCCTCGGCCATCGGCGTCGGTGGCTTGCCCGGTTTCATCTCGATCGTTCCGCAGTTCATCCCGATGTTCGTCATCGGGATGCTGATCGCCATGCTCGTGCCGTTTGCCCTGACCTGCGTGCTGAGCATGAAGATCGTCCGTCCGGGTTACCGGGTTGCCTGAAACTCAACTGTAGGAGCTGCCGGAGGCTGCGATCTTTTGATCTTGCCTTTCAAAATCAAAAGATCGCCGCCTTCGGCAGCTCCTACACGGCTCCAAAATTCAAGAGGAAATCCGCCATGCAAGACTGGCAACGTTCGGTGATCTACCAGATCTACCCGAAGAGCTTTCACAGCCATGCGGGCAACGCCACTGGCGATCTGCTCGGCATCGTCGCCAAGCTCGATTATCTGCAATGGCTGGGAGTCGATTACCTGTGGATCACGCCGTTCCTGCGCTCGCCGCAGCGCGACAACGGCTACGACATCAGCGACTACTACGCGGTCGATCCGAGTTACGGCAGCATGGCCGACTGTGAGCTGCTGATCGCCGAAGCGGGCAAACGCGGGATCAAGTTGATGCTCGACATCGTGGTCAACCACACCTCGATCGAGCACGTCTGGTTCCAGCAGGCCCGCAGCAGCCTCGACAACCCTTATCGCGACTTCTATATCTGGCGCGACCAGCCGAACAACTGGGAATCCAAGTTCGGCGGTTCGGCCTGGGAATACGAAGCGCAGACCGGCCAGTACTATCTGCACCTGTTCGACCACACCCAGGCCGACCTCAATTGGGACAACCCCAAGGTCCGCGACGAAGTGTTCAAGATGATGCGTTTCTGGCGCGACAAGGGTGTCGGTGGCTTTCGTCTGGACGTGATCAATCTGATCTCGAAACCGGCGGACTTCCCCGAGGACGACAGCGACGGTCGGCGCTTCTACACCGATGGGCCTAACGTGCATGCGTACTTGCAGCAAATGCACCGCGAAGTCTTCGAAGGGCATGAGCTGATCAACGTCGGCGAGATGTCCTCGACCCGCCTCGAACACTGCATCCGCTACTCCAATCCGCAGTCGAAAGAATTGTCGATGACCTTCAACTTTCATCACTTGAAGGTCGATTACCCGAACCTGCAGAAGTGGGTCCGCGCCGATTTCGACTTCCTCCAGCTCAAGCAGATCCTGTCCGACTGGCAGACCGGCATGCAGGCGGGCGGTGGCTGGAATGCGCTGTTCTGGTGTAATCACGATCAGCCGCGCGTGGTCTCGCGATTCGGCAATGACGGCGAATACCGCGAGCTGTCGGCGAAGATGCTTGCTACCGCGCTGCACTTTCTGCAGGGCACGCCCTTCGTTTATCAGGGCGAAGAATTGGGAATGACCAATCCGGGGTTCGAGAGCATCGAGCAATACCGTGACGTCGAAACCCTGAATATCTTTCGCCTCAAGCGTGAAGCCGGCACCAGCGACCTCGACAACATGGCGGCGATCATGCAGAAGTCCCGCGACAACGGGCGCACGCCGATGCACTGGCACGCCGGGCACAACGCCGGCTTCACGCGCAGCGAACCATGGATTGGCGTGTCGGCCAATGCCGCACAGATCAATGTCGCGCATCAACTGCACGACCCGGAATCGGTGCTGCATCACTATCGGCGCCTGATCGCTTTACGCCGCACTGAAGCGTTGATCTCCGATGGCATCTATCGCCAGTTGTTGCCGGAGCATCCACAGGTCTGGGCGTACCTGCGCGAGGGGACGGGCGAACGCCTGTTAGTGGTGAACAACTTCTATGGGACTGCCTGTGAGGTCGAGCTACCGGCACTGATCGACGAAGCCCAGGAGCAGCGCCTGTTGATCAGCAACTACCCGGACTGCCCGCAACGCTCGCGTTTGCTGCAGTTGCGACCTTACGAATCCTTCGTGCTGCACCTGACCGATCCCTGATTTTTAACTGAATAACAACCTTTGAAAAAACACGCAGAACGCTGCGCGGGGGATTTGTGCGCGCTGAATTCCTGCAACCACACAATAAAAACAACGGGTGGCATATATGAGAGCAACCATAAATTACAGTCTGGCAATCGCGGGGATTTGTCTGGCAATGCCTACGTCATCACATGCGCTGGAGTTCGGCGGCTATCTGCGCAGCGGGGTCGGTACATCGGTCAACAGCAGCAGCCAGTCGTGTTTCCAATTGCCCGGCGCGCAGACCAAATATCGCCTCGGTAACGAGTGCGAGCAGTACGGTGAGCTCGAGCTGCGCCAGGATCTGTACACCCTCGACGACGGCTCGGTGCTGAGCGTCGACGGCATGGCCTCGCTGTATAACCGCTATGACCGCAGCCTGACGTTCAAGGAAGACAACGGCTCGATTCGTTTGCCGCAGGCGTATGCGCAATGGTCGGCGATGCCCGCGCTCAACGGCGGCTCGCTGTGGGCAGGGCGGCGTTACTACAAACGTAACGACATCCATATTTCCGATTTCTATTACTGGAACCAGAGCGCCACCGGGGCAGGCATTGAAGACGTGTTGCTCGGCGGCCTGAAATACAGCTACGCCTTTTCGCGCAAGGACAACCTTTACCAAAAGGATTACATCAACCGCCACGACTTCAATGTCGGCGGTTTCAACAGCAACCGCGGCGGAGAACTGGAGTTCGGCCTCAGCTACATCGACAAGCCCGACAGCCGCGATGCCCACCGTGGCTGGGCGATTACCACTCAGCATGTGCAGCAGGACTTTTTCGGTGGCAAGAACAAACTGGCGCTGCAATACGGCGAAGGGCCGGGCACCGGATTGGGCTATACCGGTAACGTCAGGCTTGATGACCGCAACAAGAGCTATCGCATCGTCGAGTTCTTCGACTGGCAACTGACGCCACGTTTTGGCGGACAATTCCAGGCGGTGTATCAGAAAGATATTCGTCAGGGCGGCGCCGATCAGAACTGGCTGTCCCTCGGTGTGCGTCCGGCCTATGCACTGAGCGAGCAGTTCAAACTGGTGACCGAACTGGGTCACGATCAGGTCGAGGCGGCGGACGGCACGCGCAAGCTGAGCAAGTTCACCTTTGCACCGACCTGGTCACCGAAAGGCCCGGAATTCTGGGCGCGGCCCGAGGTGCGTCTGTATTACACCTATGCCAGCTGGAACCAGGCAGCCAAGCGTGCCGCCAACCTGTTGGCCAAAGGTTCGGCGCTGTCCGACACCGGCGCGTTCGGCAACGCACGGCACGGGGCCAATGTCGGGCTGCAGGTTGAATACTGGTGGAAATAAGCAAAGCGGCTGCGACCGCTCATTCAATCAATACAAGCTCAGGTGATGTCATGGCCACACCCCAACAATTGCAGCTGCTGGCTCCTTTATCCGGCGTGCTGATGGCGCTGGACCAGGTGCCCGACCCGGTATTTGCCGGGCGGATCATCGGCGACGGTTTGTGCATCGACCCGACTTCGTCAACGCTCTGCGCACCGTTGGCCGGTGTGATCAGCGATGTGCAGACCAGCGGGCACGCGCTCACCATCACCAGTGATGCGGGTGTTCAGGTGTTGATGCATATCGGCCTGGACACGGTGAATCTCGCCGGCGAAGGATTCACCCGCCGCGTTGAAGCGGGGCAGCGGGTCGAAGCGGGGCAGGCGCTGATCGACTTCGATGCTGACTACATTGCCCTGCATGCGCGCAGTTTGTTGACCTTGATGCTGGTGGTCAGCGGCGAGCCGTTCGATTCACTCGTTGGCTCAACCGGGTTGGTCGAGGTGGGCCAGCCAGTGCTGGACGTCGTGGTCGGCGCAGCCGTTGGCGAACATCCAGCGCCGGTGCCGGGCGACGCGGTGTTCTCGCAGCCGATCAACCTGCCCAATCCCAATGGCCTGCACGCGCGGCCGGCGGCAGTATTTGCCCAAGCGGCCAAAGCATTTTCAGCGACTATCCATCTGCACAAGCTGCGAGCGCAAGCCAACGGCAAGTCCCTGGTGGCAATCATGGCGTTGCAGACGGTCCATGGCGACAGCGTGCAGGTCAGCGCCGAAGGTGAAGATGCCGAAGCAGCGGTCGCAGCGCTGACACGCTTGCTGAACGAAGGCTGCGGCGAAGCGGTGACAGCGCCCGTACCGGTCGAAGCCGACGCAGCAGAAATGCCGAACATCCTGCGCGGTGTCTGCGCCTCGCCCGGTTCGGCGTTGGGACAAGTCATGCAGATCGTCGAAGCGTCGCTCACGGTCAACGAGTTCGGCGCCGAGCCGCCAAGCGAACGGGAGGCGTTGAGCCAGGCCCTGATCGAAGCCGACATGGCCCTGCAACATCTGCGCGACACCGCCAGCGGCCAGGCGCAGGCGGAGATCTTCAAGGCGCATCAGGAACTGCTGGCCGACCCGAGCCTGCTGGATCAGGCCCGGGCGCTGATCGACGCGGGCAAAAGCGCGGCGTTTGCCTGGAAGACCAGCACCGATGCAACGGCGGCGATGTTTCGCTCGCTGGGCAATGCCTTGCTGGCTGAGCGCGCGGCGGATCTGGATGATGTCGGCCAGCGCGTGCTGAAGCTGATCCTTGGTGTTCACGAACAAGCGCTGGAGTTGCCGGACGACACCATTCTGATCGCCGATCAGTTGACCCCGTCCCAGACTGCCGGGCTCGATACGCGCAAGGTGCTCGGGTTTGCCACCGTTGGCGGTGGCGCCACCAGCCATGTCGCGATCCTCGCGCGAGCCTGCGGCTTGCCGGCGATCTGTGGCATGCCATTGCAAATGCTCGGGCTCGGCAACGGCACGCGGGTGCTGCTCGATGCCGACAAAGGCGAATTGCAGTTGCACCCGGACGCCGAGTCCATCGATCAATTGCGCACGCGGCATGAGCGCCAGCGCAAGCGTCATCAGCAGGAACTGGCGCAGGCCAGCGAGGCGGCTTGTACCCGTGACGGTCAGCACATCGAAGTCACCGCCAACGTTGCCTCGCAGGGCGAAACCGCCCAGGCCATGGAGCTCGGCGCGAGTGGCGTTGGCCTGCTGCGTTCGGAATTTCTCTACCTGGGCCGTCAACAGGCGCCGAGCCATGACGAACAGGTGGCCACTTATAGCGCCATCGCGCGCACCATCGGGCCGGCACACAATCTGGTGGTGCGCACCCTCGATGTCGGTGGCGACAAACCGCTGGCCTATGTACCGATGGACAGCGAAACCAATCCATTCCTCGGTTTGCGCGGCATTCGCCTGTGTCTTGAACGACCGCAACTGTTGCGCGAGCAGTTCCGTGCAATCCTCGCCTGCTGTGAACTGACGCGTCTGCACATCATGTTGCCGATGGTCACGAATCTGGCCGAACTGCGTCTGGCGCGGCAGATCCTCGAAGAGGAGGCGCGAGTAGTCGGCATTAGGCACATGCCGAAGCTGGGAATCATGATCGAAGTGCCTGCCGCAGCGCTGATGGCCGATGTGCTGGCGCCGCACGTGGATTTTTTCTCCATCGGTACCAACGACCTCACCCAATACACCCTGGCCATGGATCGTGATCATCCGCGTCTGGCCAGCCAGGCGGACAGCTTTCACCCTTCGGTGCTGCGCCTGATTGCCATGACGGTTAAGGCGGCCCATGCCCACGGCAAATGGGTCGGCGTCTGCGGCGCCATGGCGTCTGAACGCCTTGCGGTGCCGTTGCTGCTGGGGCTGGGTGTGGATGAATTGTCGGTGAGCGTGCCGTTGATTCCGGCGATCAAGTCGGCGGTGCGCGAAGTGAATATGGCCGACTGTCGAATCATCGCCGAACAGGTCTCGAACCTTGAGAGCGCCGCCGACGTGCGCGCAGCCTTGCAGCAGTTTCATGGGGCGAAAGTCGATGCCTCGCCGGTTATGGAGAATTGAACATGTTCGACAAATTGCAGCAGGCATTCTGGAAAGCACTGACGCCGGATATGGTACCGGACGAGGCAAACATTACCGCCGATGCGGTTGCCGGCTTGAACGCCGAGATCGTCGCCGCGCTGGGCGGTGTGGATAACCTCAAGTCGCAGCAACCGCTGGCGCTGACCCGGGTGCGGGTGACGTTGCATGACGAGGCACGGGTCGACCGTCAGGCCCTGAGTGTCGCCGGTGTGGCGGGCGTCATGCCGCTTGAGGGCGGCGTGCTGCACCTGATTACCGGGCTGCGCGCATAAGGCCGACAAGACGTGCGGCCGCAGGTCGCCCTTACTGTTTCTCAACTGCGGGTGTATCGTATTCGCCTTTTTGCGGATCCCTCGGGGTCTGTCGCTGATACGTGAGGTAGTTGAGTTCATGTCCTTTACCCGTCGCCAAATCCTCGGTGGCCTGGCCGGTCTTGTTGTCGTTGGCGTGGGCGCGGGAGGCGCGTCGCGTTACTGGCTGGGCAAGATGGCCGACGCCGAGGCCGGCCACGACTATGAACTGATCGCCGCGCCGCTCGATGTCGAGCTGGTGCCGGGCCACATGACCGAAGCCTGGGCGTTCGGCCCGTCGGCGCCGGGCACCGAATTGCGCGTGCGCCAGGGTGAATGGCTGCGGGTGCGTTTCATCAATCACCTGCCGGTGGCGACCACCATCCACTGGCACGGCATCCGCCTGCCGCTGGAAATGGACGGCGTGCCTTATGTGTCGCAACTGCCGGTATTGCCGGGCGAATACTTCGACTACAAATTCCGCGTGCCGGACGCCGGCAGCTACTGGTATCACCCGCATGTCAGCAGCAGCGAGGAACTGGGGCGCGGGCTGGTCGGGCCGCTGATCATCGAAGAACGCGAGCCGACCGGCTTCAAGTACGAGAAAACCCTGAGCCTGAAGAACTGGCACATCGACGAGCAAGGCCAGTTCGTCGAATTCAGCATCCCCCGCGAAGCGGCCCGTGGCGGTACCGCCGGGCGCCTGTCGACGATCAATGGTGTGCCGCTGCCGGTGATTGATCTGCCGGCCGGGCAGATCACCCGGGTGCGTCTGCTCAACCTCGACAACACCCTGACCTATCGCATCAACATCCCCGGTGTCGAAGCGAAGATCTACGCGCTGGATGGCAACCCGGTCGAGCCCCGCCCGTTGGGCAAGGAATACTGGCTCGGCCCCGGCATGCGCATTTGCCTGGCGATCAAGGCGCCGGCGGCGGGTGAAGAGTTGTCGCTGCGTAACGGCCCGGTGCGTCTGGGCACGCTACGTTCAGTCGCCAACACCGACGCGCCGACGGACTGGCCGAAAGCCCTGCCGGCCAACCCGGTGGCCGAGCCGGATCTGGCCAATGCGGAGAAACTCAACTTCAATTTCGAATGGGTCGGCTCGGTCTCGGTGAACACCGAAAACGGTAAACCGCCGAGCCTGTGGCAGATCAACGGCAAGGCTTGGGACATCACCGACAAGACCTGTGCTGACCGACCGATTGCCAGCCTGAAACTGGGTCAGAGCTATATTTTCGAACTGAAGAACATGACCCAGTACCAGCACCCGATCCACCTGCACGGCATGAGCTTCAAGGTGATCGCGTCGAACCGGCACAAAGTCGTGCCGTATTTCACCGACACCTATCTGCTGGGCAAGAACGAGCGTGCGCAAGTGGCGCTGGTGGCGGATAACCCGGGGGTATGGATGTTCCACTGCCATGTCATCGACCACATGGAAACCGGCCTGATGGCCGCGATCGAGGTGAAGTGATGCGCCAGATCCGCCCGGCGGCGATCATCGACCGCAGCCGCGACCGCGACTTCATGCGCGAAGCCCTGACCCTCGCCGCACAGGGCGCCGCCCTCGGTGAGGTGCCGGTGGGCGCGGTGCTGGTGCACGATGGCGTGATCATCGGTCGCGGCTTCAATTGCCCGATCAGCACCAGCGACCCGAGTGCCCACGCCGAAATGGTCGCGATCCGCGCCGCCGCGCAGGCAGTGGATAACTATCGCCTGCCGGGCAGCACGCTGTATGTGACGCTGGAACCGTGCAGCATGTGCGCCGGGCTGATCGTGCATTCGCGGGTGGCGCGGGTGGTGTACGGCGCGCTGGAACCCAAGGCCGGGATTGTGCAGAGTCAGGGACAGTTTTTTACCCAGGGCTTTTTGAATCACCGGGTGTTGTATGAGGGGGGGGTGCTGGCTGAAGAATGTGGTGCGGTGCTGACCGAGTTTTTCCGCGCCAGACGCACCAAAAGCCCCTCACCCTAACCCTCTCCCAGAGGGAGAGGGGACCGACCGAGTTGGATGGACCAAATCCGCCGAACTGAAATACCGAGTCGGACGCAAGTTTTGAAAAGCTCAACAATCAGCTCCCTCTCCCTGGGGAGAGGGCTGGGGTGAGGGGCAGGCCTACCGCGGTCATGGGAAAATACGCTTACTTCCTGGCGACGATAACCGCACGCATCGGCGCCGGCAGCCCTTCAATGGTTTTGCTGTGATCCTCAGGATCCAGAAAATCACTCAGCGACTGATACTTCATCCACTCCGTCCCGCGTTGTTCTTCCACCGTCGTGGTACTGACATCCACACAACGAATATCGGTGAACCCGGCTCTGCGCAGCCACAATTCCAGCGCCGGCACCGACGGCAAAAACCACACGTTGCGCATCTGTGCGTAGCGATCTTCCGGCACCAGCACCTGATGCTTGTCGCCTTCGACCACCAGGGTTTCCAGCACCAGTTCCCCACCCTTGACCAGGCAATCCTTCAGCGCCAGCAAATGCTCGATCGGCGAGCGACGGTGGTAGAACACGCCCATGGAAAACACCGTGTCGAAGCCTTCCAGATTCGGCGGCAGGTCTTCGAACGGGAACGGCAGGTGCCAGGCATTCGGCTCGGACAAGTAACGCTGCACCGCCTGGAACTGGCAGAAGAACAGCCAGTTCGGGTCGACACCGATCACGCTGTCGGCACCGGCGCCGAGCATGCGCCACATGTAGTAGCCGTTGCCGCAGCCGACATCGAGAATGCGTTTGCCCTTCAGGTCGAGGTGCGGGGAGACGCGCGACCACTTCCAGTCCGAACGCCATTCGGTGTCGACATGCACACCGAACAGGTCGAACGGCCCTTTGCGCCACGGCGACAGCCCCATCAGCGCGGTGCGCATCTGTGCGCGGGTGTCGTCGTCGCAATCGGTGTCGAGTTTCAGGCCGTTGAGCAGGTCGACTTCGCTTGGCTGGATCTTCGGCAAGGCGTCCAGCGCACTTTGCCAGCGCTCCAGATCGCCGTGGCCTTTGTCCATTTTCTTGTCGAGTTGCGCTTGCAGGGTGTTGGCCCATTCGGCCAGCGGGGTACCGGCCAGACGGCGGGCGAGGGGGGACAGATCAATCATGGCAAGGCAATCAACGAGGCAAAGTTAAGACACTGGAACCACGGCACGACTTTCGAGAACCCGGCGGCCAGCAGGCGTTCGCGGTGTTCTTCGAGGCTGTCGGGCTTCATGACGTTTTCGATGGCGCTGCGCTTCTGGGCTATTTCCAGTTCGCTATAGCCGTTGGCGCGTTTGAACGCCACGTGCAGATCGGTGAGCAGCGCATGCTCTTCGGCATCGTTGAAGCGCAGCTTCTCCGAGAGAATCAGCGCGCCGCCGGGCAGCAACGATTGGCGAATGCGCGAGAGCAACGCGGTGCGCTGGTCCGGGGCGATGAATTGCAGGGTGAAGTTCAGCGCCACCACCGAGGCCGGTTGAAACTCCAGCGCGAGGATATCGCCCTCGATCACCTCGACCGGCAGCAATTCCTGAAACATCGAATCCTGACCATTGAGGTACTCACGGCAACGCTCGACCATCGCCGCCGAGTTATCCACAGCAATAACCCGGCAACCGTCGGTGCGCACATGACGGCGCAGGGCTTGAGTGACTGCGCCGAGCGACGAACCGAGGTCGTAGAGCACGCTGTTCGGCTGGGCGAACTGCGCCGCGAGCACGCCGAGGTTTTCGACGATGGTCGGGTAACCCGGCACCGAGCGCTTGATCATGTCCGGGAACACCCGCACCACGTCTTCATTGAAGGCGAAGTCAGGCACCTGGGCCAAAGGCTGGGCGAATAGGCGATCGGGTTCTTTGCTCACGGCGGCGTCCGGCGGTGTCGGTGGAAAAGGCCGGCATTTTAGCCAAAGTGGGGCATGGATGCTTGAATTGCTGATAAGCCGCTTCGGTGCGGTTAAAGTCGGGTGATTCGGCGACTTTGAGTCGCCGCGCACGAGGCGATCTGTAGTTGTGAGTCACGCTCTGCGCAGCTCGGCGGGCCAAGGCTGTCTCAGCTGTCGATATAATTGACTGCGAAATTCCCGTTCAGCTTGATTCCAGGGGTTATCACACCGCCGTAGTCCTGGACCGTATCGATGGCATATACGCCGGAGACGGACTTGGAGAAATGGTCAACGGTCAGCTTCAGGATCATGCTGATCGGCGTATATCGTATGTTGGCCTTCCCCGTCTCGGTGTCGACCTTTACCTTGGCATGGCCGAGGTTGTATTCGGCAGTCACGATGTCGTTATCGAAAGTGAACTCAATCTTGTAAATATCCTGATCAAGTGGGAGATAGTCTGCGCCCGTGATGGTAATTCGCTCGGTGCGGAATGCATTGACTAAAGGAAAGCTGAACGCATCAGCGCCTTCAATCTGGCACGTGAAGGCGTTGGCTTGGGGTTTGAAATCCTTGTCTTGATTGCTCATGGCCGTTCCTTGAGTACGCGACAGCTCATGGGGAGCTGCTCTGCGTCCACTCTAAACGTGAGTGGGAAGGACTGGTAACTGACAGAAATGACAGTTTTTTATACGAATAGATCATGGGATCGTGCGCGGTTATCGCGAATGAGAAGAAGGATTCGCGAACCCGATCATTCCACGGAAATGGCGCAGTCAAAGGTTTCTACTGGCAGCACTTCCGGAGCCCACGGTTGTTGCGAGGTCAGGCGCAAGCGACCGGTGCCGGCCGCGAAGGCCTGGAAGCGCCAGGTCGAAACCCCCGCTGCGCCCACCACGCCGGCATCTTCCGGATTGCTGTAAACCTCCGGGCTGAGCGCGCGCAACACGCCGCCAGCCGAATCCTGAATCGCCCAGCGGTAGCCGGTGGTCGGGTTGCTTGGCAGGCTGATGATCAGGTTTTGCCCGACGTTGAGCCGCACGGGGCATTCGCTTTGTTTTTCCACGGTCACGTTGTGTTTCGGTTGCGTGGCGCAGGCCGCCAGCAAGGAAAGGGCGAGGGGGAGAAACAGGCGAGTGGGGGACATAAGGTCAGCAGCTCCGGCGGTTACGACGAACGGCGAGCATAACTGAAGATGAGACAAAGTGTGACGGTCAGGGAGTTCCTTGTTGGCAGCACTGAAGCCATCGCTGGCAAGCCAGCTCCCACAGGTTTCTCGGTTGACCACAAGATTTGTGGGCACATTGAACATTGTGGGAGCTGGCTTGCCAGCGATAGCGGTACATCAGGCACTACATGATTGTCAGAAGAGTACCTTCGCCACATCCGCAAACCGCTTGGCAAAGTGCACGGTAATCCCTTCCTTCAGGTAATCCGGCAATTCCTCAAAGTTACCCCGGTTCGGCTCCGGCAGAATCAGCTCGAAAATCTTCTGCCGCCGCGCTGCGATCACTTTCTCGCGCACGCCGCCGATCGGCAGTACATGCCCGGTCAGGGTCAGTTCGCCGGTCATCGCCACGCCTTTTTTCGGTGGCTGATTACGCGCGAGGGATAGCAGGGCGCTGGCCATGGTTACGCCGGCGCTCGGGCCGTCCTTCGGCGTTGCGCCTTCGGGCACGTGCAGGTGGACGAAGGCTTCGTCGAAGAACTTCGCGTCACCACCAAACTGCTTGAGGTGCGAGCTGACGTAGCTGTAGGCGATCTCCGCCGATTCCTTCATTACATCGCCGAGTTGCCCAGTGAGCTTGAAGCCACGATTCAAGGTATGAATCCGCGTGGCCTCGATCGGCAAGGTCGCGCCGCCCATGCTGGTCCAGGCCAGGCCGGTAATCACGCCGGTGCCGGACAGCACTTGCTCATTGCGGAATACAGGATGGCCCAGCGAGGCTTCGAGGTCTTTCGGGCCGAGTTTGATCACCGCTTTCGGATCGTCGATCAGCTTCATCACCGCTTTGCGCACCAGTTTGCCCATCTGCTTTTCCAGCTGCCGCACGCCGGCTTCACGGGCATAGCCGTCGATCAGGGCTTTGAGCGCGGTGTCGCTGATGCTCAGGCTGCCTTTTGATACGCCGGCCTTTTCCAGCAGTTTCGGCCACAGGTGACGCTTGGCGATGGCGACTTTTTCTTCGGTGATGTAGCCGGACAGGCGAATCACTTCCATTCGGTCGAGCAACGGGCCGGGGATCGAGTCGAGGGTGTTGGCGGTGCAGACGAACAGCACCTTCGACAGATCCATGCGCAGGTCGAGGTAGTGGTCGAGGAATTCGACGTTCTGCTCAGGATCGAGAGTTTCCAGCAGCGCCGAGGCCGGGTCGCCCTGGTAGCTCTGGCCCATTTTGTCGATCTCGTCGAGCATGATCACCGGGTTCATCACCTCGACGTCTTTCAACGCCTGCACCAGTTTGCCCGGCTGCGCGCCGATGTAGGTGCGGCGGTGGCCCTTGATCTCGGCTTCATCGCGCATGCCGCCGACGCTGAAGCGGTAGAACGGCCGGCCGAGGGATTCGGCGATGGATTTGCCAACGCTGGTTTTACCCACGCCCGGTGGGCCGACCAGCAGCACGATCGAGCCACTGATCTCGCCTTTATAGGCACCAACGGCGAGGAATTCGAGGATGCGATCCTTGATGTCGTCCAGACCCGCATGGTGCTTGTCGAGGATTTTGCGTGCGTGCTTGAGGTCGAGTTTGTCCTCGCCGTACACGCCCCACGGTACCGATGTTGCCCAATCCAGATAATTACGCGTAACCGCGTACTCCGGCGAGCCGGTTTCCAGGATCGACAGTTTATGGGTTTCTTCCTCGAGGCGTTTCTGCACCTGCGCCGGCAGGGTTTTGCCTTCAAGACGCTGCTGGAACTGTTCGAGGTCGGCGCTGCGGTCGTCCTTGGTCAGGCCGAGTTCCTGCTGAATGACCTTGAGTTGCTCCTTGAGGAAGAACTCACGCTGATGCTCGCCGATCTTGCGGTTAACTTCAGCGGAAATCTCTTTTTGCAGACGCGCTACTTCGACTTCCTTGCGCAGCATCGGCAGGACTTTCTCCATGCGCTTGAGCATCGGCACGCAGTCGAGCACTTCTTGCAGCTCGGGGCCGGTGGCGGAGGTCAGGGCGGCGGCGAAGTCGGTCAGCGGCGATGGGTCGTTGGGGCTGAAGCGGTTGAGGTAGTTCTTCAGCTCTTCGCTGTACAGCGGGTTGAGCGGCAACAATTCCTTGATCGCATTGATCAGCGCCATGCCATAGGCCTTGACCTCGTCGGTCGGCTCGGTCGGCTGGTGCGGGTATTCGACTTCGACCAGGTACGGCGGGCGATGGTGCTTGAGCCAGGTCTTGATGCGCACGCGGCTCAGGCCTTGGGCGACGAATTGCAGTTTGCCGTTTTCGCGGCTGGCGTGGTGGACCTTGACCAGCGTGCCGTATTCGGGGAGGGCGCCGGTGTCGAAGTGGCGCGGGTCTTCCTGGGGCGTGTCCATGAAGAACAGGGCCAGGGAGTGGTGTTCGGATTTGCTGACCAGTTCGAGGGTTTCGGCCCACGGCTCTTCATTGACGATGACCGGCAGGACCTGGGCCGGGAAGAACGGACGGTTGTGGATCGGGATGATGTAGACCTTGTCCGGCAGGTTTTGCCCGGGCAGTGCCAGGCCGGTGCCGGAGGAGGTGTGTTCGATGTGGTCGGTTTCGTAATCGTCGTGGTTGTCCGGGCGATCTTGCTGGTCGGTCATGGGGCACCTGCGCAATGGGGTATGGGGTGTTAGATGGGGC